>CAZWZR010000202.1:0-3124 GCA_964638365.1 uncultured Thermotogae bacterium
GGTATACCCGAGTCTGCCCGAAAGGACGTTTTCCATCACGCTCAGCCTCTCCACCAGGTTAAACTCCTGAAAGATCATTCCTATGTCTCTCCGGGCCTTGGTCAGCTCCCCCTTGCTCAAACCCATAACATCTATTCCTTCCAGAGAAACTTTTCCGCTATCGGGTTCTACGAGCCGGTTAATACACCTGATCAACGTTGACTTTCCAGCTCCGCTAGGCCCGACTATGGAGACGAACTCTCCACTCCCCACGTCAAAAGAGACGCCCTTCAGTGCCTGGTCACCAGTCTCGTAAGTCTTTTTCAGGTCCTCTACGACCAAAACGGCCTCGTCAGGACCCGCGTCAATTTGTTTTTCAGCGTCTGACATCTATCTACTCACTCCTTAAGGGCCGTCCATTCAAAAATAAGGAGGGCTGAGGAATCCCCAGCCCTCTTTCGACAGTTACAGAGAAAATCAAGTAATCAACCTACGTCGACGTCCATAACCTCAATTATATCCCTAATCCGGTCGAAGTCGGAATCGGCCATGGATTCAAAGCGCTTAGCTCCCATGGGTTCCAACAGCGTCTCGGCGTTCGGCGCTTCTTCCGCAAAAGTAAAGTACGCTTCCCTTATATCCTCCTTCAGGCTCTCGCAGAGGTCTGCCCTGTACGTTTGAGGCGCAAGTGGTAGCAAAGAAGACCTTTCAAACACCACTACATTGTCTTTATCAATCTCTTCTCTGTTTGCCATCCGCTGATAGACGGTACTAGCTACGGCGGCAGCATCTACCTGTCCTCTCTTAACTGCAAGCACTGCTGATTGGTGCCCTCCTGCGAATATGGTTCTTTCCAGGTACTCCTCGGTATCTATGTCTGCTTTCTCAAACGTATAGCTTGGAATAAGCTTGCCCGAGGTGCTGCCGGGATCCGTGTAGGCGAAGATCTTACCTTCCAGGTCTTCAAGGGATTCGATCCCGGAGTCCTCTTTGGTCACCATATATGAATAATAACCCTGCTCATTTGTCGTGGTATCTATCCGTGCTCCGAAAACCTCGGCGTCCGCCTCTTCGTGAGCCAGAATATAGGAAAAAGCACCAAAGCCGGCGATATCCACAAAGTCAGAACGCATCGCCTCTATGACACCGTTATAGCTTGTTGGAGCGTAAAATTCTATACTCTTGCCGGTCTTCTCCTCCAGCCAATCGAGCAACGGCTGATAACGTTCGGCATGGAGGGCAATATCTTCAGTTGGAATTACGCTAAACGTCAAAGAATCCGGATTAGCACATTCTCCTTCATCTTGAGCAAACCCAACAGAAGTTATTAAAAGGAATGACAGAACGATAGCCCCTACTACTAAAAGACTATTTGTTTTATTCATTTTTACCTCCTATAAATCAGCTAAAAATAACTTTCCTTCTAGCTCCTTTTGAACCTGTATATTCGAGACTCTCATGAGTAATTCTACAACTCAACTCTTAAGATTTATCACCCCCATTCCTTTGATCACGTATCAATTTTTCAACAAAGAACCAACCATCTCTTACCGTTGGCAATTAGATCATACACTAATATAAAATAACAATCATTTACAAAGTGTACCATAATAAATTGTAGAAAATTTTTCAAGTCACGACACTATATTTTTGGTAGATATATGTTAGATTAATAATTATTTATATTTTAGTCCTTCCACCTTTATAAAAGAGTACTATAACTTGCTAATAAACTCCAATGGGCAGGGTACCTTTGACCGAGCTCCAGCGAGGAAGTTTGAGGGATTCGAGCAGGAGTATTCCCAGTTTCTTAGAACGGACCCTAAAAAGGTGAAAGAAAGGTGAAAGAATTGAGCTTAAAAATCTTTGCTTCGAGAAAAAAAACGACATTAAAAATTACGGAGGACCAAATGTAATATCACTAGCATCGAACTTATTGCGTCCGGACAGACCGTTTGCGCTAGCTGAGTTGAAAAACTGAGTTAGACAAGAGAAAAGCAGGTTTGCCTTAGAGATCCCAAGACGCAAAGACTTGTAACCAAGACGAAATGAAAAAGGGTAGCGGGAGTTTGACATCCCGCTACCCATATTACGAGCTTATACTAGCTTAAATCCTACTGAACTATTCTTCCCACTGTTCGAGGAGTTCGTCGTAAGGTACGGTTACCGGATCTTCCGGCGGTCTTTCGGCTTTTGGAGATCCTTCTTTTTCCAGCCAGTACTCTCGTGACCTCTTTTCATTGAGATCGGGAGAGTACTTCGGTAGCCGCAGCTGCGACATTAGTTCGTCCTGTGTCGCCGCCAGGTCATCCATGGCCTCTTCCGGAGTCTTTTCACCAGTTGCTGCTAATCCAATCTCCTTCCACCATTGTTCTGCCAATAGCGGATAGTGAGGGACGTTCATCCCTGTGTCAGTCCACTGATCCTCTACAGGTGATTTATAGAAGGTAATTAACCCTCCTAGCTCACCTTCATGCTCGTTCCAGTATTTCGAATTCACCGTGGATTTACGGATTGGTGTCCGTCCAACCCAGAATTTACGCATGGTAATTGACTTCGCAGTTGCAAACTGGGCCCAGAGCCAGGATGCCTCACGTTTCTCCCCTTCCGTCATCTTCAAAATAGTCCAGCTACCAGCGTCCTGGTAACCTACCTTCATTCCTTCGTCCCAGTACCTACCATGGGGCGTCGGTGCAACACGCCATAAAGGATCTCCCTCATCATCGGTCACAGTGGAGCCCGGCTGTGTAAACGGATCAGCTGAAAGGAATGTAATGTACTGGAACGGTCTCTGAGCAACAGTCCCTCTCGATGGTACGGGACCGGCTTCGTTCCAGCCCATGGACGAGGCATAAGGAGGAGCGTACTCGTTAAGCCAGGTTACGTATTTGTCCAGAGCATAGTAAGCTGCCGGACTGTTCAGAGCACCTCCTCGAGCAACTTCGGAACCCACCGGTTTTCGGTCTTCTACTCTGATACCCCATTCATCAACAGGGAGGCCGTTAGGTAGACCTTCTGACCCCATACCGGCAATAGATAGCCATGCATCGGTAAACCTCCAGCCAAGTGAAGGTCCTTTTTGGCCGTAATCCATGTGGCCATAAATTTCTTCAGATTCCGGTGGGTTGGGAACGTCAGCCTTGGT
>CAZWZR010000203.1:0-3085 GCA_964638365.1 uncultured Thermotogae bacterium
AGATAGTTGCAATCGGTGAGGTCGAATACGGATTTGCAGTATCGGACGAAGAAGACGAACTGGCTGGGGATCTGAATGATTACCTGAGGAGTCTTCTCAGGACGGGTAGAATTGATGAGTTGCAAGACAAGTACTTCCGGTGATAAAAATTAAATCACTATCTTTCTCGCCAAAAAAAGTCTTCGCGGTCGGTGTCGTCTCGCTTTTCGGGGTTTTGACGATAGCTGCCCTTTTTCTCGGGGGCGAGCCCGAGGTGGACCGTATCGGACGGCTCTACCTTCAGCGGGGTTTTGAGCTGGAGAACGTCTCCAACGCCGTTTTCGGAGTCTATGGTATGTTCAGGTTTTACGATACGCTGTTCGAGTTAATGATATTCTCCACGGCAGTGCTGGGAATTACCATTTTTTCGGATCTCGAGACTCCGGCGAGTTCTGGCTCGGCGAAGTTGATCGAGTCCCACGTAGTCACGGCGTCGGCTTCTTTTCTCTACCCGATTATGGCGGTGTTTGGCTTCTACCTTGCCTTTAGCGCTCACCTCGGTCCGGGGGGCGGTTTTGCGGCCGGCGTAATCGGTGGAAGTGGAATTCTCCTGCTAGCACTCTCCAGGGGGGTCGACGAAACGGGTAGAAGGTTTCACGAGGACACGATGAAGCGAGTCGAGTACATGGTACTTGTTCTTGCCCTGCTCGTTGGTGTAGGGGGTATGCTTTACCCCGATGCGACTTACAGTAATCTTTCCGGTGTAGGAGTGATCATAGCGGTCAATATGGCCATCGGGATGAAGGTCTTTATAGGAACCTGGGCGATACTTCACTTCTTCGTCAAGCACAGGGGTGAGGTATGAACAGTTTAGCTGCCGCTATTTCGGTAGTTATCGTCGTAGTTGGAGCTATAGGGCTTATCCTGAAGAGGAACCTGCTGATGAAGTTGTTGAGCCTTAACATCGTCAATACGGCGACGATACTATTCTTCGTTCTAGTGGTATATAGTCCGGGTGATAGGGCCCCCATAGGTCCGGAGGTCGGGGTTCAGTATGCCGATCCTCTCCCCCAGGCCCTCGTGTTGACTTCAATTGTCATCAACTTCGGCGTCCTTGCCCTCTCCCTTTTGTTTACCATGGTTCTGGTAAAACGTTATCATACTCTGGACGTGGAAAAAATAGAGGATTTCGTGGGAGAGGAATTCGAAGAGGAGACCTCATGACCTCCTTGCTCGTTGGAGTTACTTCTTATCTTACCGCGGGAATATTCAGCCTGGTGTTTCATAAACTCAGGAGGTTTTTCAGCTTACTGGGCTGGCTTGGAGGGGTGGCCGGTTTGTCCCTGGCCGGGTTCTCGTATTTTAACTCGGGGACAGTTGTAAGCCGGCTCGGGAACTGGAGCAGGCTCGGGATCGAGCTCAAGCTGGACGAGACGACCCTGCTATTCGGCGGGCTCGCCGTTATTCTCAACCTCGTGACTTTAATTTACCTGGGTTCACTTGACGAAAAAGAGGCTACCTTTTACGGGCTCTTTAACTTCCTTTTTGCCACCGCCTTTTCCATGGCCTTCTCCAACGACCTGTTCAACATCTACGTGACCATCGAGCTGATGTCGCTGATCTCCATTCTGCTAATAGGTTACGAGCGGGAAGCTTACCAGATCTATGCCGGAATCAAGTACCTCCTGCTCTCCTCACTCGCTATGAGCCTCTACCTGATTGGGCTGGGGATCATCTACATGAACGGGGGCTCCCTCGGGATAGAGGAGCTGGTCAACGCGCTCGCCGAGGGACCGGGTTTCAGTACCTTGCTGGGGGTTGGTCTCATGGCCACCGGACTTGCGGTCAAAGGGGGAGTTCTTCTGTTCAGCATGTGGCTGCCAGACGCCTATACTTACAGCGGGACGGTCGTCTCCATTCTGCTGGCCGGTATCGCCACCAAGTTCGGGCTCGTGGGAATAATTCGGCTTGCGGAAATCGGAGAGATAGGTCTTCCTTTGCTGGTGGTTGGTGGATTAACCGGAGTTGGCGGAGCTGGTTTCGCGTTAATAAGCCAGGTGCCGAAGAAAATACTCGCCTACTCGACGGTTTCCCAGGTTGGCTTGATACTTGTCGGGATTTCGTCCGGTACCCCCCTCGGAGTTTTGGCGGCCGCGCTACACCTCTTCTTCCACGGTTTGCTGAAGGCCCTGCTTTTCCTGTCGGTTGGCCATGCCGGTGTGGGGAAAAAGGATGTGTTTCGTGAAGGCGACCTCGTCCTCCCGATCGCGAGTAAGCTCGGTCTGGCCGTCGGATCTCTCTCCGTGATGGCCGTAGTACCTTTTAACGGGTTCTTTAGCAAGGAGGTTCTCCACGCCTCTGTCTCGGAGGCTTCCTGGTACCTGATTCTTGCCATCAGCGTCCTTACCGCGGCGTACTACCTGCGGTTGAACTACGCCCTGCTGGGTAAAGGTACCCGAAAAGAACTTGGCTCGGGCGGTCTCTTACTGGTGGTTTTCTCCCTTTTAGTTATCCTTTCGGGTGGAGTGTCGTTCGTGATACCAGGAGTGGACGGATTCCTCGAACTGATGAGCTTAAGGAACGTGATTACTTCGTTCGGAGTGGTGCTGTCTGCCGGACTTCTCCTGGTTGGGGCCTGGAAGCCTTTGCAAGAATTCGAACCCCCTTCCTTTATCTTTAATCTCGATAACTCCCTGACCTCCGTGTTTGCAGGATTTTTGTTGCTTTCGCTGTTTATATTTTTGTAATCCACGAAAACTACTCCTCCAGGAGAGAACGAAGGTCAAAAGTACGATTAATCCGACGAATAGACGGGGGTTTCTACGCCCGCAGTCATCAGAGGTCGAAGTGTTGGCCGATTTTCTTCGGTAACAAGCTTACATTTAGACCAACCATCACAACGGGGCTGGAAAGCCCCGACTATCGTCGTAGGTATTTTGTTCTGATCCGATAGCCGGGGGTTTCGAACCCCGGTGTCAACCGAGTTTAAGATGTTAAAGAATTTTATTTGGTAAGACCAAAAGATAAATACTGACACTTCCACCTAGCATAACAGCGGCACTGGAAAGCCCCGACTATCGAAAAATTGAGGTGGTGAAAGAATTGA
>CAZWZR010000204.1:0-3079 GCA_964638365.1 uncultured Thermotogae bacterium
CGACTATTATGATCTTTTTTCGGGATTTGGTGTAAATTAACATTCCGAGCAGGAAGGTCAGAACCCAGAGCGAGCAGGGGTTAAACCCGTCGACGAAGGCGATCAACGCCGTGGACAGGAAGGCGGGCGTTGTAGATAGGTCCACCGTGCCAAATAAAGGGACCTCGATCGTTTCTTCACTCTTGGTCTCGGACCCCTCCGAAACCGCTTCTTCCCCCTTCAGCTTCACCAGCGGGTTTACACAGTCGTTTTCGGTACAGTACTCAACTTTTGCTTCTATCTGGTTCCCTATCTCGTCCGTGAACCCTACCCAGACCTCCTCCCCGAGGAAGGTGGCGGGTACTCCCCTAATTTCCCTTCCGTATTCTTGACCCATCTCCTTCACAAGCTCTATATTTTCCTCGCTGGAGGAGACTTCCTTATCCACGACCTCCAGGGAAGGGTATTCCTCCTGTAAGTCCTCAAGGAACGGCTTCTCCCTCTGGCAGTAGGGACAGCCCTCGGTCCAGAAAAAGTACAGCACAGTCTCCTCCTCCGCTGCACCAAGGGAGAAGGAGAGAAAAACGATTATAGCTAGAGTTATTGCAGCAGTCAGGAAATAAGATCTTCTGAACTTCACGTACGACCTCCTTGATGCTTTACCTGGATAGGGAAATAGCAACGAATACTTTAAGACGAATTTAACAGTTAACCAAATTTAACCAAGATATAACTTCTAGCTCAAATTTTCCTTATCTATTTTGGCAAGGACATTCTCTTCTTTTATTAGCTCTTTTACGTACCCCGGTTCGGGAAAACCGATGGCTTCGTTGATACACCAAGTCTCACAGGAAGTACAACCGACCATACACTGGAGCGGTCTGGCGACGTCGGCTTTTCCCTCGTTCGGATCGTAATCGAAAACGTTCCTCCCACAGCTCGACACGCACATCCCGCATCCGACGCACTTATCCTTATCTATGGTTGGGTTCCAGTCTATCTCCTCGCGAGGGATACCTTTCCATTCGGCGAACTTTTCCGGCAGACTCATTCTTTATTCCTCCAGTAGTTCAGCAAGTTCCTTAATCCTTTTCCCCAGCCTCTTCGAAGCTTCAATGGCCTCCTCGTCCTGAGGGATTTCTCCTTCCTCGAACGCGATTCCATGAACACCTCTGTTGGCCGGGACCATCTCGTGTTTCAAAAAAAATGCGTTGATGGCAGTTATGGCGCTTTCCGCCCCGTACTTTCTCCCCACAACGACGGCTCCTCCGATCTTGTTTCTCAACTGGCCCTTTATCGACCAGGTTCTGTCTATAAAGGCCTTCAGGCTGGCGGAGACGTTGTTGAAATAGACGGGGCTGCCGATGACAACCACCTCGCTATCCAGAACTCGTGGAAGTATTTTCTCCGTCATCTCGTCGGCAATAACGCATCTATCTTTACCCCTGCAACTCCAGCACGACTGGCACGGTTGAAACGAGAAGTCCGAGAGCTTGATGAGTTCTCCGCCGGTTTTATCTCTGACGATATCCAATAGATATTCCGTATTACTATCCTTTCTGGGGCTTCCGGAGATGTAAAGATAATCCATGGACTTTCTTACCTCTCATTAAGCTGATTCTTCCTCTCCTCCTCCAATCCGTCCGACATGATCTAAGAGATCCGCTCCCCTGTTTTGTAAATTCTCCCTGATTACCTTATCCATGCACTTAAAGAAATTATTTACACAGGGTGTCCTAAGGGTATAGTAGGTCTTTACTCCTTCCTTGTGAGACGAAACTATACCCGAGCTCTTTAAAGTCTTTAAGTGTTTGGAAATTGAGGATTGGCTCAGCTCCACGGATTCCGTAAGTTCTCTAACGCATTTTTCCCCTTCTCTGGCTAAAATATCGATCATTTTTAGCCGGATCGGGTGGGACAGGGCCTTGGCAATCTCCGCCCTTAGCTCAAATAGTCGTTCAGTGTCTTGCTTCTCTCCCATACTTCCTCCCACGATTGAGAACAGGCTTCTTCATTTGATGACAATATTATTAAATTCGCATATTAGGATCAATAGATAAATCACCGGTTTTCGGGCTTGAATTTTCAAAACACCTGACTAAAATGTTTTTGATGAGTTGTATGTATTTATGTACATATAGCTATCAGGGATAACATGAAATTTAGAGAACTCTCAGACGTCTTGAAGACGGTTGCTCACGAAAAAAGGTTGAGGATCCTGGCCCTGCTGGAAGAATTCGACGAGTCCATCTGCGTCTGTGAATTCGTGGACGCCCTGGATGCCCCCCAGTACCAGGTCTCCCAGCACCTGCGAGAACTGAGAGGTAAGGATCTGGTCCGGGGAAACCGGGACGGTACCTGGGTATACTATTCCATAAATCCCGACCTTCCGCGGGACGTCAGGGAGTTAATTGAAGGACTCCTGGAACACCTCGATAAGGAGGATTACGCCGTAGACGCGGAAAACCTACAAGAGAGGCTCCAGATGAGAGAAGGCGGCAAGTGCGTTGTCGGTTACGACGAAAACGGCGAGTAGGTTTTTAAACTTTAAGGATTTATAGGAGGACCTATGACGAAAAACCAAGAATGCGTGGCCTTCATATGCGTTCAGAACGCCGGCAGGAGCCAGATGGCGGCTGCCTTTGCCAGAAAAAAAGTCGAAGAGGAAAAACTACCGGTAAAAGTGATTTCCGGAGGCACCGATCCGGCCAATTCGGTTCATGACGTAGTGGTAGAAGCGATGTCTGAGAAGGGCTACGACCTCTCCGGCAACCAGCCCAAAGCCGTAGAACCGGAAGAGCTGGTTGACTGCAACTATGTGCTCACGATGGGTTGTTCCGCCCGGGGTGTCTGTCCGGCTACCTGGGAAGGGACCGATCGCGAATGGGACCTGGACGATCCCGCTGAAGCTGAGATAGAGGAAGTCAGAGAAATCAGGGACGAAATAGAGTCCAGGGTCGATTCGTTGCTGGAAGAGGTAACTAAGACCTAAATTGAGCGGTTTATACTGGTTAACTGGAAATAATAAGGTACTCCGTAAAAGGTATTTTAAAAGCGAAAATAGGTCCAGCACTCAGATGAGGAGAGTGACTAGGAAATA
>CAZWZR010000205.1:0-3066 GCA_964638365.1 uncultured Thermotogae bacterium
CTCCCTCGGGATAACAGTCCCGCACGGCCTGAGAGGTAATTCGGTCGGGGTCCATGTGTTGACTGTAGACTATTTCACATTCGTAGTAAAGATCACACCCACCAATCACCGGCGTATCCACTTCCCGGCCCTCAAGCTGCTGCAAGTCACACTCCTCGAACTTGTCATGGTCTCTTCCCGAACGGGAACCACAGAACTTGAGCTCCTCCGCCATTTGGCCATGCAGAGGGAAGCTGATGGTGTACTCGTCCGTGTCCTCCAGCAGCTTGTGGGTATGACGAGAACTCCTGACCATGACCAGGGTCATCGGCAGGGACCAGTTGACCCCCACCAGGTTCCACCCGATTGTCATGGTGTTTTTCTCTCCGTCGGACTGGACCGTTAGAAAAGCTCCATCCGGCAAAGACTCAAAAGCATCCGGTAGATACTCGTTATAATCGACTTTCTTCATTTTTACCTCCTTGCTTGATAGAGGAATTCAGGCAGTATTGGTCCGCAAGTCGAGTATTTGACGATCTCTTTCTTGGCAACTTTAACTATCTGTCAGGGATAGATGCATTCGTTCGTAGTTATTTGAAATTCACGGTGACGAAGCCGTGAACCAGGCGTAATGCTCCCCCCCCTATAGGTAATAATTGCACAGTTCAAGCGATTTTAAGTTTGAGAGGTCGAATTGATCGGATCCTGAGCACTATTTCACCATCGTTAGAAACATCTTGAACCTTTCGGTGGCTTCGACCCCGTGCGGTACGTTTGCCGGCATAATTATGGATTCTCCGCTTTCTAGTTCGTAGCCTTTGCCGTCGATTGTTACCCTGGTAGACCCTTCCAGCACCTGAAGAATTGCGCTATGCGCCGAGGTGTGTTCACTCAGCGATTGCCCTTCGTCAAAGGCAAACAGGGTCAGTGTTACGAACTCCTTGTCGACCAAGGTTCGGCTAACAACCGCTCCGGGCTGGTACTCTACTAGTTCATTTAACTCGATTACCTGCCGCTCAAATTCCTCCAGCTGGTTCTCGTCTTCTTCCGACATCGTGATCACCCTTTTTGGGCCAGGATCCCTTTTGTATCGGGTCATTTCGTGACTCATGGACCTTCGCTCAAATCCCTCAATGCGGCTCCGCAAGTGGCCCAGTTCTCGTATGCTACCCTTGATGTCTCGACTTTGGATTTTCCTTCTTTTCACTACGATTTAACGGGGTCTCTGACCCGTAATATTAAAAATATTATGACATAAAACCCAGATAATGGCAAAATCGTTATGACTCTTATCCAGGGAAACCAATAACTTCTCCACCAAATTAAGTCTCAATTCTTTCACCAACATAAGATCGCCTTATGATCTTTGGTGTCATAAATTCAATCTTGAATTCAATCCTCTCAAGTATTTCAATTTGGATCCCGCTCCATCGACGGACTCAGTTAAACGCCGGATCATTACTACCACAAACAGCAGCCGGCTCGTAGAGGCCGGGTTATAACCCCTCCGAATAAGTGTTTGGGTTTTATATTGCATCCAACCTATAATCGTTATACGTGAGATGTTTCTAAGTTCTATATTCTGGCGCAAATCGAAGTTAGGTCCCCTCAAGGAGTATACCATTGAAGAATAAGGATGAATTAAGGGAAATTGTACGGACTGTATTCAATAATGAAGATACCGTAGACGTTCGTTTAGTTTACCTTTTCGGGTCCAGGGCAAAGGCTTTATCGGGAGACTCCGCTTCTCCTGATCGGGACCTCGGCCCTTTAAGCGACTACGACTTTGGTATAGTTACCGAGTTTAAGAATGAAGAGGAAGCCACGATCCCCCATGCACGGCTATTTAAACTACAGAGCAAGTTTGCCAGGCAACTGGATTCGGAGGTGGACGTCCTCCAACTAAACAGTGCTCCGATTGAATTGCAGTATAACGTAATCGCTTCAGGAATACTTCTATCTAAAGGAAGCATCGAGGAAAAAGTAGAGTACGAAGCAAGGGTTTTGAGCCGCTATGGTGATTATCTACCCGTGCTTCGACGCCAGAGAGACGAAATCATTCAGGGAGGTTCGGATGAAGCCAGAGTTCAGCGGTATAGAGAAGCGCTTGGAAAGACTGAACAACTGCTTGAACAAGCTCGAACCGCTAAAGGATAAAACGCTCGAGGAAATCCAGGATGACCCCTATCTACAGGACGTTATAGAGCGGAACTTTGAGGTCGCTGCCCTGTCATAGCGAGATCTTATTCTATCGGTAGCTTCTTTTTCAGACCCAGTATTACCCATGTTTCACCTATTATCTCTCAACACGACAAAGTTCGATTATCCCGACAATCCATCCTTCTTGAGCCCTGACAAATCTATCATCACTTTCCCCTGTTCCCGAAAAGATAATTTTGCCTCATCCCGGATAATGCCAAGCTTATTGTACTCAGTTTAACCTTATTCCTTACTTTCGGACCACTTGCTTCCGGCAATCAAGAAGAAGCTTTTTCGTATACCTTCCGAGAAAGACCTATAACTTGGTGAAATTTTAGAATATCCACTCGATCGTGGAATATATAGGTTAAAATTGAAGCTACTTTTTACTTCTCTTGTCCTTATACATTCTCTGGTCTGCTTCTTTCAGGGCTTCCTCCACGTCCCTATCCTGGTCGGGATTCCATCGGGCGGCTCCCATGGCAAGCGCCAGGGGAAAGTCGAGCAGGTCGGAATCCTCGTTCCATCGCTTCAGTTCCCCTTCTATCCGGTTTACCGTACTCTCTACCTTTTTGGTCTCGGGCATCATTATCAGGAACTCGTCGCCGCCGTAGCGGACCACGGTGTCGGCGTCCCTGACGTTTCCCTCCAGCAGGTCTGCCACTTCCTGCAGTACCTCGTCACCCGTCTGATGGGTGTAGCGGTCGTTTACCTCCTTGAACCTGTCTACGTCGAGCATCAAAAAGGCCAAAGCTTCGTCGTACCGTCTGCACCTTTCTACTTCTTTGCCGAGGGATTCGTTGAAGTAGCGGCGGTTATACAGCCCCGTAAGGGGGTCCTTTATTGCCTGTTCCCTTAGTTCTTCTTCGAGCCTTATCCGCTGGATCT
>CAZWZR010000206.1:0-3062 GCA_964638365.1 uncultured Thermotogae bacterium
CTATGGCAACGACTTTGGTACCTTTTGACAGAAACCGTTTTTGCCATATTACGTCCGTCGAGGGCCGTTCAAACGGATCCATCGGTTCCGTAAAGGATCGAGCCAGCTTACTAAAACTCCAGATCAACCCAGTAACCCCAGCGAGCAAGGAAAAGACCGCGACAAGATAATAATAGATCGCCTTCGAGGACAACCACTCGTAAAGAAGGTCAACCGTCGGCCTGCCAATGAGCAAGATGAGGGCAAACCCGACGAAAAGAGCCGACCCCACACCCAGAAGTATCCAGCGTTTGACCTTCATCCCGGGGTAAAGCCACTTGGACAAGTTCCTCCAGTTCATCCAACCCCCTAACCCATTGGCGTTAATTCTACATCGTTTATTCCTTCCAGACCTTTGAGATTCTCCAGGAGTTCACGATTCACGGTAACGCGGAACCTCCCTCCCGATTTTACTATTCGGTACTTCCCACCCTGGTCGTCAGTCAGCTTGAAGTATATCGGCGTATCCCCTTCCTCCGGAATTTCCTTGATCCTATCCAGCGTCTCTTCCGTCGTCAGGTTGGCATTTAACTCGATCTCCAGCTCCGTATCAACTTCGCTCCAGGCCCGTTCTATCGGAACCACTTCCTGAGCGATTAGCTGTTGCTCTCCGTCCCTTTCGTCGACTTTTGCCTTGACCAGGAGAATGTTATCCGCCACGAGCAGCGAACTCGACTCCTCAAACACGTTTGGAAAGGCAACCAGCTCCTGCTCTCCGTATCCATCGGAAATGGTAAGGAAAGCCATCGGGTCCCCGTTTCTCGTGCTTATCTGGTTCATATCGTTTATTCTGCCAGCGAGCCAGGTCGAACCATTTCGGTCGATACCATCGAGGTCGTCGAGCTTGCAGCAAGAAAAAGAATCTATTTCAAACCTGTGTTCCTCCAGCGGATCGCCGGAAATGTAAACCCCGAGAAATTCTTTTTCCATCCTGAGTCTTTCCGCCCGGGGAAATCTATCCATTTCTTCCTTTGACGTGTCGTCCTCCTGGAAGTCTATACCCTGATCGAAGAAAGACCGCTGACCGCTCTTTTGCTGGTCGGCGGATATCCCGCTTATCTCCAGCCCTTTATCCATCTGAGCCAGAAGGTATTTCCGCGTACCGAACTCGTCCAGTGCCCCCACCTTGATCAGGCTCTCCAGGGACTCCTTGTTGAGGCTGCCTCCGACCCTCTGGCAAAATCCAAGGAAGGAGGAGTAGCCGTCACCTCTCTTCTCCACCACTGCCTCCGCCGGTTCGGTCCCCACGTACTTTACTGCCTCCAGTCCGAACCTTATGTCTCCATCCTGATTGGGGGCAAACCCGAGGTAACTCTCGTTGACCGAAGGGGGAAGGACTTCTATACCCATGTCTTCGCAGTCCGCTATGTACTTTTCTACCTTGTCCTCGTTCCCTCCGACCGAGGTGAGCAGGCTCGCCATATAAGAAGCGGGATAATTTGCCTTGAGCCAGGCCGTCCAGTAGGAAATTCTGGCGTAAGCTGTGGAATGTGACTTGTTAAAGCCGTAACGCGAGAACTTGTCAATATCGGCAAATAGGTCCTCCGCCTTCGCCTCATCTATCCCGTTATCCACGCAGCCGTTGACGAACTTCTCCTTGAGCTGGTTCATTACCTTCTTTTTCTTCTTTCCCATGGCGACGCGTAACGTATCGGCTTCCGGGAGGGAAAAGCCAGCCAGTTCCTGAGCCATCTGCATTATCTGTTCCTGATAGATAGGAAGACCGTAGGTGTCGTCCAGCACGTCTTCCAGCTCTGGATGCGGATACTTGACCTCCTCCCTGCCGTGCTTTCGCTCTATGTAGTCCTCGGTCATTCCACTCTCCAGCGGACCCGGCCGGTAAAGTGCGTTTGCGGCTACGATGTCCTCGAACTCCTTCGGTTCGAGTCGCTTCATCAGACCCTGCATACCCTCACTCTCAAGCTGAAACACTCCGATGGTCCGACCTTCCCTCAGCAATTCGAACGTAGATTCGTCTCCGTCAGTGATGTCGTCTATAGTCAGGCTCTCGCCCTGTACCTCCTCGATCAATTCGAGGGTATCTTCGATGATCGTCAGGTTCCGCAAGCCGAGGAAGTCCATCTTGAGCAGACCTATATCCTCGAGGACATCCATATCGTACTGAGTAACGATTTCCCCGTCGCTAAGTCGCTGCAGCGGGGCATAATTCGTCAGTTCTCCGGGGGCTATCACCACTCCGGCCGCATGGGTCGAGGCGTTTCGCATTAGCCCCTCCAGCTTCCGGGCGACTTCGAATAACCTGCTGTACGTCTGGTTTGCCTCCGACTTCTCACGGAGTTCGGGAACACTTTCCAGCGCCTCGTCGAGGGAGCTACCTGGAGGAATTGCCTTCGCTATCTCATCCGCGTCGTCGTAGGGGATATCCAGAACCCTCGCGACGTCACGAATGGAACTGCGTGCGGCCATTGTGTCGAAGGTCGCTATCTGGGCCACCTGATCCTCTCCGTATTTGTCAACTACGTATTCAATGACTTCATCCCGGCCGTCCATGCAGAAATCGATATCTATGTCGGGCATGCTTACCCGACCCGGGTTGAGGAAACGCTCAAACAGCAGGTCGTGCTCTAGTGGATCCACGTCAGTAATCCCCAGGGTATAAGCCACAACGCTGGACGCTGCGGACCCCCGACCTGGCCCCACCGGAATGTCGTTTTCCTTGGCGAATTCGATGAAGTCCCTGACAATAAGGAAGTAAGTCGGGTAACCCATCTCATCGATAATCCCGAGTTCGTGATCGATCCGATCCTCGATTTCCGGTGTCAGTCCTCCCCACCGTTCCTTTGCACCCTCCTCTACCAGATCCCTGAGATAGTCAAGCGAAGAATCAAATTCATCCGGAACTTCAAACGGTGGGAGCAAGTAGTCGTCGCCAAAATCGAGGTCAATCTCACAGCGGTCCGCGATATCTACGGTATTCTCCAGCGCCTCCGGGACATGGGAGAACCTCTCCTGCATTTCTTCCGGCGACTTGAGGTAGTACTCCTCACCCTCGTACCTCATCC
>CAZWZR010000207.1:0-785 GCA_964638365.1 uncultured Thermotogae bacterium
ACAGAGCGATTGATAAGCTTAAGGATCCGAAGTTCAAGGACCAGCTGGAAGTTTATCGAGAGAATTCTGAAGAAAGGTAGAGGAGAATTAATAGCTACCCCGCTTTAGGTATGGCGGGGTAGCTAGTTTTTTATCTTTTCTTTTTAGACCTATTTTCTTCCATCTTTATAAAATCCTTGACTATAGCTTTCGAATTTATTGTCAAGCTTTTCTAGTTCGTCTTCCGGGAGGAGTTCCGGTTCGATGCCGGTACTCAAAACCCTGTAGTAGATTTTTGCCAGTTCCTCTATTAGGCCAGCGTAGTAATAAGCGTGTTCAAGGTTTTCTCCAACCGCAAGAGAGCCGTGTTTCTCCAGCAGGACGCCGTTTCTGTCTTTTAAAACTTCTAAAACCGATTCCGCTATTTCCCGGGTTCCATATGTGGCGTACTCTGCAATAGGCACCTTATCCCCGATATCCGCGATCATGTAGTAAATAGGGGGAATGCTCTTCCCGAGCGTGGCGATGGTCGATGCGAAAGGAGAATGCGTGTGAATCACTGCCTTTACGTCCGACCTGAATTCCAAAATTGACGTGTGCATAGGAGTTTCAGAGGACGGTTGAGGGCCTTCTTGACCGAGCTTGTTCCCTTTATAGTCCACTTTTGCTATCTGAGCCGGTTTTATCTCCTTATAGGGGACGCTGGTGGGTGTAATCAGCAAGTAGTCCTCGTCCGGAGGTGAATAGCTTATATTGCCCCCGGTTCCGCTTGTCAGACCTTCCTCTAACATCTCGATTCCTTTTTC
>CAZWZR010000207.1:795-1551 GCA_964638365.1 uncultured Thermotogae bacterium
TCTTCCATTATTCCTCCTGGTAAACCACGTACTTTTTCATCTCGACCGACGATTTATCTGTTAAAAATAAATATGATATTTTCCTATATTTGAATCAACAAGGTGACCAAGAACCGAAATAATTTTCGTTAAATAGACCCAACTCAAAGTAAACTTTTAAGTCGACTTTGAGAGAGGAGGCTAACGTTCTATTTCTGGGTTCGTAAAGACGTCGTGCTCGTCCCGGCTGGTGCTGGAAAATTCGGAAATCACTGCTCCTTCATCGCCTGCCTGGAACCAGTGTTTTGTATTGGGCGCTATGGTGTGCTGCTCTCCCGGTTCCAGCACGATCTCGTGCCAGACTGTATAGTGTTCTTCATTCCCTTTGGGCGGATTGCAACTGGGAGAGGTAGTCTGTTCACCTTCCACGTAGAGAAACGTTTTACCCCACCTGCACCTGAAAGTCTCCTTTTTTCCTGGTTCTTCGTCTACCTGGGGGTGGCGGTGTTCCGGACAGGTTTGCCGGGGGAACAAGACCATTTCCTTGGCGCAATAGCGTTCAGTATTTACGTAGGTAAGTATCTGTAACCCAATTTCTTTTAACCTACCCAGACCTAAGTCCGTAATTTCAATTCTTTCCTCTTCTTCTGGTGTTATTGCTATATTTGCTCTATCGAAATAATCCAATGTAAGTTTTTTGGTGTCTTTTTTATACATTGCCTTACCTCCGGCTGTCTCTGAACTGAGCAAGTGATTTGTAATCTTCTTCCAAAGAAG
>CAZWZR010000207.1:1561-3057 GCA_964638365.1 uncultured Thermotogae bacterium
GCTGGGAAGAAGAGACTTCTACGCATCTGTCTACCGCCTCAGTCACGGAATTAAAAATTCCAGCGCCCGTTGCGGCGATCAGCGCCGCGCCGTAAGCCGGACCTTCATCGACCTCCGTGGTGACTACCTCCTGGCCGAAAATATCTGCCTGGATGGCCCGCCACAGCTCGCTTTTCCCTCCACCTCCGGTTACCCGGATTTGTTCAGGTTCTACCCCCATATTCTTTATCAATTCCAGAGAGTCCCGCAGGCCGAAAGTTACCCCTTCCAGTACAGAGCGGGCGAAGTGACGCTTGTCGTGGGTCCCGGAGAACCCGAAAAACACGCCTCGAGCGTTAGCGTTTTTGTGAGGGGTCCTTTCCCCGTTGAGGTAGGGCAAATAAATTAACCCCTCGCTTCCGGGTGGGGCCTGAGTTGCCTCTAAGTTGAGGAGTGAATACGCGCCCTTATCGGTTAACTTACCAGTTTGGACCTCTACCTGTGAGAAGGTATCCTTGAACCATCTATAAGAGAGACCGGCGTTAAGCATAACTCCCATTAAATACCACTCATCGGGGACGGAGTGGTTGAAGCTATGAACCCTGCCTCCGGAGTCGACCTCCATGTGATCCGAATGAGCGAGAACCACCCCGGAGGAGCCTATGCTCGCCAGGAAAAGCCCCTCATCCGTGATGCCGTTTCCTACAGCACTGCAGGCGTTATCGGCACCACCGGCGACCACTTGAAGGTCCGAAGGAAGGTCGAATTCTTCGGCGAGCTCCGGCTTGAGTTTATCGACCACTTCAACCGAATCCACTACTTCCGGTAGAATCCCCTTTTTGATATCAAGAGCCGAGGTTACTTGGTCCGACCATTCCTGGTTTTGGACGTCATAGAGTATAGTACCGGCAGCGTCGGATTTCTCAGTGGCGAGTCTGCCAGTTAATCTGTATACTATGTAGTCCTTGGGCAAAAGTAACGTCTCCAGTTTCTGATAGTTCTGAGGCTCGTTTTCTCTCAGCCATAGGACTTTAGGTGCCGTAAATCCCTCCAGGGCAGGGTTTCCGACCAGTTCGAGTAATCTTTCGTTGCCAATTGAATCTTCTATATCTCGGCACTGTTTTGTGGTTCTCGTGTCGTTCCAGAGTATGGGGTTTCGTATTACCTGTCCTTCTTTGTCCAGAAACACGGAGCCATGCATCTGACCGCTGAGGGCCAGACCCTCCACATTTTCACGATTGACTCCATCTATAGACAAAATTTCATTAAGAACATCGACAACTGCCTTCCACCACTCATCAGCATCCTGTTCTGACCAACCCTGTTCAGGTTGATATAATGGATACTCTTCTGTGTGTGTGGCTAAAACTTTACCCTTCGCATCTATTACCAGGGCTTTTACACCAGTTGTACCTAAATCTAAGCCTATTATTTGTTTCATCTTAAACCCTTTAAACTCCCGGATTCTGTTTCTTGATATTCCATATAATTCTACAATAACTGCGTCTCTTCTAATT
>CAZWZR010000208.1:0-3037 GCA_964638365.1 uncultured Thermotogae bacterium
GTACCGGGTTGGTGATGAACGGGAAGGGTTTATCCGAAGGGTACCTTGAAGAAGTGTTTGAGGCAAAAATGGCAGAAGAAAAGCTGGTCGACCTTGACTCCGAATCTGTCTTTGGGCTGGAGGAAGTTGGGGCCCTTTTTAGGAATTTCGACTCCGGTGTTTTGGTGGACGTTACCGATGCCCCGGAGATGGATGACCTTTACCAGGAGGCCCTGGAGGAAAACTGGGCCGTAGTTCTTGCCAACAAAATTCCACTGAGCGAAATGGAGTCGAGTCGGTTCCAGGGTCTCAAAGATGCCGGAATTAAGTACGAAGCCACTGTAGGCGCCGGTTTGCCGGTTATATCCACACTTGAGGGACTGCGTAGAAGCAGGGACGAGGTTAAGGAGGTAAGCGCCATATTGAGTGGCTCGCTCAGCTATATCCTGTCGCGGCTGGAAGAAGGAAGTTCCATAGACGAAGCCGTAATCGAGGCGAAGGACAAGGGGTTCACTGAGCCAAACCCGGTTGATGACCTGGTAGGAAAGGACGTCCACCGCAAGGCGCTGATTCTGAACCGAACTATTGGGGGAGAACTCTCTCTGGGGGATATCGACGTAAGCCCGCTCGTCCCGCTGGAAGAAGAGGAATACTCCGACGGGGCATTAAAAGAGGAACTCGAAGGGTTCAATCGTGAATTCGATGAGAAACTGGAATCGGCCCGGGATAACGGAAAACGTCTGCGGTACGTGGCGAGGGTCGGGAAGGCCTCTGCCTCCGTCGGACTGGAGAAAGTAAACGAGGACTCGGTCCTGGCAATGGGACCCGGAACGGCGAACGTGATAAACATCAGGAGCAATAACTACGAAAACCCCTCGCTGGTCATACAGGGTCCGGGCGCCGGGCCGGAGGTGACTGCGGGCGGTGTGTTTGACGAAATGAGGGCCCTTGTAGAAACGGGTCAGGTCTGAACGCTTGGATTCTAACTGACAAAAAAGGGAGGATTTATTATGTCGGAGTACTGTATCGGAATAATTGGCGCTCTTGGAGCTGTAGGAAAACAGATGAGGGAGATTTTACCGCAATCCGACCTGGATATAGGTCAAGTCAAGATGTTCGAAAGACCCGAACTGGCAGGAGAGCCTGCGGAATTTGACGGAGAAGAGATAGTTTGTGAAGAAGCGACGCCTGAGGCGCTGGGCGAGTGCGACGTTGCGACCATGTCCGCCGGTTCCGGGGCTTCGAAGGAAATTGCTCCGATGGCGGCGGAAGCAGGTTGCGTCGTCGTCGATAATTCCAGTCAGTGGCGTATGGATCCGGATGTACCGCTCGTGGTACCCGAGGTAAACCCGGAAGATCTGGACTGGCACGACGGTATAGTGGCAAATCCTAACTGCTCAACTATCCAGATGGTAGTTGCACTCGAACCGTTGCACGAGGAGTACGGTATCGAACGCGTGGTGGTTTCGACGTATCAGGCCGTTTCCGGCTCGGGTGTCGACGCGATCGAAGAACTGGATCGTCAATCCGAGAGTATCGTCAAGGGCGAGGACCCCGAAAGCGAGGTTTACCCGCATCGGATAGCGTTCAACGCCCTGCCTCATATAGACGTATTTCGCGACAACGGTTACACCAAGGAAGAGATGAAAATGGTAAACGAAACTGAGAAGATCATGGAGGAGTCGATATCGGTTAGCCCGACGGCAGTTCGCCTGCCGATATATCGTTCCCACGCGGAAGCGGTAAATATCCAGGCAAAAAAATCGATCGACGTGGATGAGGCAAGGGAGTTATTAAGAAACAAATCGTCTGTTGTCGTCCAGGACGAGCCGGAAGAAAACGAGTATCCCCTGCCGATAGAGGCCGAAGGAAAGGACGAGGTCTTCGTCGGAAGGATCAGGAAGGATCCGACTATAGAGAACGGGCTAAATTTCTGGGTCGTATCGGACAACCTGAGAAAAGGTGCCGCGCTGAACACCGTCCAGATTGCTGAAACCATGGCAGATAGGTGTATCATTTAGCCAATTTATATTCCCTGACGGGAGGTGTCATATATGTCCAAGGTAGTGAAGAAATTTGGTGGAACTTCGCTGGAGAACGAGGCCAGGATCAACCTTGCCGCCAAGGAGGTAATTCAGAGCCTCGAAGCGGGCGACGAGGTGATAGTTGTGGTATCAGCTATGGGTTCGGAAGGCGATCCCTACTCCACTAATACGTTGATCGACCTCCTGAAAGACGTCTCTCACGAGGTCGATTCCCGGAAAAAGGACCTTATGATGTCCTGCGGAGAGACGATTTCTGCCTCTCTTTTTTCCCACTACCTGGACAGCGAGGGGTATTCCGCGGTCCCGATGACCGGTCACAAAGCAGGAATATTTACCGATGACAACTTCGGTAACGCCGACATAATTGACATAGATCCGGTCAGAATAAACCACTACCTATCGCAGGGAAAGCCCGTCGTTCTGGCGGGCTTCCAGGGGAGGACGGTTGAGGGTGAAATCACCACTCTGGGACGAGGTGGGAGCGATACCACTGCCATTGCAATCGCGAACCAGTTAGGTGCGGACTACGTTGAGCTATTTACCGATGTTCCCGGCGTAGCTGCAGCCGACCCGAAAGTGGTTGAGAACCCGAAGTACTTCTCCGAATTATCGAGGATTGCTCTGGAACGATTGACCGAAAACGGTTCCGAGGTCGTACATAGTTCTGCAGTGGAAAAAGCACGGGAATCAGGGATACCGATAAGGATAAAGTGTGCATGGGACCAGGAAAACGAGACCCTTGTTAGAGGTGAGTCCGGGGACGATACCCTGCCGATCGGGATTACTTCCAGCGGACGTTTTACCATGGTTAAGGGTGAGAGTAGCGAAGTAAACCGGGATAGTCGGTTGAGGAAGAGAGCCCGGGAACTCATTCACCTGGAAAGCAGGAATAGCCTCGCTCTCGTGCCCCAGCAAGCCGATGGAGTCCCAAGGAACGGCTACGAGAGGAATGAAGATATTTCCGTGGTCACGGTGGTAGGGACCGGGGACCAGTCGTTAAGTACCATTAGAAG
>CAZWZR010000209.1:0-1329 GCA_964638365.1 uncultured Thermotogae bacterium
TCGGAACGAACCCGATAACCACGATAATAATCGGAATTACGACGGTCAGTATTAAAAAGGCCTTGCTTTTTAAATTCTGGGTAAACTCCCACCTGGCTACCTTCCACAGATTACCCTTCATCACTACCTCCCTTTGCTTTTGCTACGAATATATCGTGCAGAGGCGGTTTCCTCAGCGACAGCTCCTCTATCTCTATAGTCGACGGAAGCTCTCTAATAAACCTATCGGGGCTATAGCCCTTTTCTATGTAAAAACGGGCAGAACCCTCTTCGAGCTCCAGATTAGTTATGCTGGCGCCAAACGTATCCGAGATAACTTCTGAATCTCCGGAATAAGTGAGTTCTACCAGTTCTTTTCCGAATTCCTTCTTAATCTCGGAAAGGTTTCCGTATAGTACCTCCTTCCCCCGATTTATCATAAATACCCTCTCGCAGAGCTCCTCCACCATGTTCATCCTGTGTGAAGAAAGGAGGATAGTAGTCCCCATTTCCCTCAGCTCCTTTATCAGACCCCGGAACATGTCCTGGTTAACGGGATCCAGGCCGGCAAATGGCTCGTCCAGGATCGCCAGCTCCGGCTCGTGGAGAATCGAAGCTATAAACTGGACCTTTTGAGCCATACCTTTGGAGAGCTCGGAAATCTTGACATCGACCTCGTCTCCGAGATTCATCTTACTAAGCCATTTTAATGCCCTGTCCCTGGCATCCCCTCGTTCCAAACCCTTGAGGGTCCCGAGGTACTCAAGAACGTCTCCCGTGGTCGCGTCCTCGTAGAGCCCTCGTTCCTCCGGTAGGTAACCTATGCTCTTTTTGGAGGCCGCACGCCGACCGTTACCGCTAAAACTTATCGTTCCCCGGTCGGGTTCGATAATATCCATTATCATCCTAATCGTGGTCGTTTTGCCGGCACCGTTCGGACCGAGCATCCCCATAATCTCGCCCTTATTCACACGAAAAGTCAGGTCGTCGACTACTTTTTTACCCTTAAAACTTTTCTCTACGCCGTTAATACTTAATATTTCCATCTTCACCCTCTTTGCGGTCATTCGTTTTACCGGTTCCGGGACCTCCATCAGCACCGGCCGCAATTAGATCTCGGACGGTACGGATAAGCAGATCTCCACGAAAACCTTTGACCAAAACTTCGTCCGCTCCGGATTCCCGTGAGATCGTTTTTTGATCTTCTTCTTCGACCAGCATGAGAACCCTTGTCAATGGTAATAGGCTCCTGAACTGCTTCAACCAGCCCGGCTCCCCCGCCACCCTACTATTAAAACATCCCTTTTGTTCATTAACATTTTCTTCTTTCGTTAAAATTCTCATCCTCCA
>CAZWZR010000209.1:1339-3032 GCA_964638365.1 uncultured Thermotogae bacterium
GCTGACTCAACCGACTCCGATAATCCTCCTCCATTTCAGAGGAATCGATTATAACCATATCAGGGTTTAGCCTGGCAATTTGCTCCGACCGCCGAGAAACACTTTGGAAGCAAATTACCTCACCGACCCCTGAAATAGCTTCAACCAAAGCTCTGATTCCATCTCTAACCTCTCCCCGCCTACCTATTATCAAAACAACTGATTTGTGCATTACCAGTCCCTCTTTCGAATTGTTTAAAATTTTACAGGATTTCTTAACTTATTAACCCGGAGGAAAGTCTCAATCCATGTAAGGCAAATGTCGTATCTGTCATTACTCTAACACTTTGCCCCTCCCGATAAATCGTCGGAAAGGCTGCTAGCAAGCAGGACAAATGTAGCAGATTATTTTTGAATAAGTCTCATTTCATTCATCAATTGAGTTATTTTTTAAATTTGATCGAAGCGAGCTAAAATGTACCATCCCAAAAGCAGCTCGAGCTCCCACGCTCGAGCGATAGGTTAAAAGGCAGGCTTTAGGGCGGGCATGGGAGCCCGCCCTGCTTGTATAGGAATGGTTCAAGAACTGAACCTTCGAACGGGAGCTGTTTCGTTGTGAAAAATTTACCGCCCTTTTCTAACATTCTCAAAATAATGTTTTTTGCACTCATATTTGAGTGTGAGACAAGGAGAGGTTAGATATTCATGAGCAACCTTTTCTCTTCCGGTTGGATAGTAGTCATACTGGCGTTTTTGAATACTGGATTAATAATGGCTCTCAACAAACTGAAAAAGGACGAAGGACCTGTTTGGGGGAAAAGATCAATCCAAGCAGGGTTAATAGTATCGACAGGTTTTATGCTGTACTTTGGCATAATTATTTTTGCTATTTGAGCTGAGAGATTGAAAGGTTTACAAGGTTTTTAGAAATGTGAGGCTTTCAATTCTTTTTTATGGCAAGTTTTCGCAGCCCCAGGGGTCCAAAAAAGACCACCAGCCGGTGCTTCCGTGATATTAATCCCTCCAGGAGAATATCAAAATATGAGCCTCCCGGAAAGAACCCGGGAGGCAATGACCGTGATTACGTCCGACCGTCAATCGATTCTAACCCTACTCTTCCCAGTTTACGTCTTCGGCCTTTTCTGCTTCCCCTTCGGTTTCGGATTGTTTTTTTGAGAACTTCTCAACTGCTTCAGGTATCATCTCGATAAGCGAGTCTAACTTCGATCCCTCGCCTTTTATCGATACCACCGAGACGTCTCCGTCCTTGGCAATAACCAGCGCCGCGGGCTCTATCTTTACTCCGCCCCCGGCTCCACCACCGCCGCCTTTGTCTCCGGAAGAACCTTCTTCTCCTTCTCCGCCGCCGCCACCGTAACCAACGCTCATTTTGCTTACCGGTATGACGGTAGCGCCCTGCAGTTCTATTGGCTCTCCGAAGATCGAGCTCGTGCTCGCGTAACTCTTCAAATCATCCGCCAATTGTTCGATCATTTCTGCTATCTCCATCTGTAAAACCTCCGTGTAAAAAATTTGCAAAACAAAAACTCAACTACTTCTTGCCAGTCTCCAGATCTTCCGCTTCGGTAAGTTCCAGAGGAGGAAAATAATTAGAAAAACTAGGTAAATTAACCTAATTTCAACCTCGAAAGCTCCCGTCAGATCCAGTATTTCTTCCCCGAACTCGGGGCTCACCTCGATTCTGGAAGAAGGC
>CAZWZR010000210.1:0-3028 GCA_964638365.1 uncultured Thermotogae bacterium
TTCGAGAAGTCATTTATACACCCATAAGATTACTCGTGAAAAGTCTAAAGTGGGTGTTTATAATCAAGAGAATATTGGAATTTGGGTTGATACGGTACAAACTTTACCAGGGTTTCGGAATATCAATACCAAATAAGTCTTCAGCAAGACCTATTTCTATTGTATCTTTGATTGTTTCCCAGTCATAGTCTTCACCTAGCCTTCTGTTAAAACACTGATGCACACAGTCCCAGTAACCGGTACTCCTCCCTGGCCTCTTCAGATAACTGACCACAGTAACTGTAGCAGTGAGCTATGTCGTCTTCGTATTTGACTATCAGGGTAACCAGCTTTAAGTAGAGTCTATACTTCTTCAAAACCTTCCAGCCTTTAGAACCATATTTTTTCGTGAAGATCCATCCCTTTGATCCGTACTTGCTGATGAATTTTCAGGCTTCTGCACCATATTTAGCCAATCCGCACCAGGAAAAGGAGAGGCTATTAAATTCAGCTACACCACCTACACTGCAGGGCATAATTGCCTATTGAGACTACGCCTTTTAGGTTACCGAAGCCATACTCTCCCCGCGCCTTCCGGTTCGCTCCATATTGTTAAACGCTGCTGGTTCTCGCCCTAAGAGAAAGAAGAATTAGCGTCATTCATATCCGAGATTGCCGAGGTAATTGTTTACTTTTCATTTTCTTTAACCCTTCTGAAGGTCCTAAGCTGGTCGACAAAATAGCTAATAGCTATTTATCAATTCCTCCACCTCCCTTCCGGGTCCCGTCGGTTAGCTCTAAGCATACGTCCCGGTAAGTCCCGGCTGGAACGGATTCCTCTTGGATGGTTCCGAATAAGATTCCGTCAGGATTGTCTCTATAATGTTTCCTTAAAAAGGCATGCCCCGAACAAGCCCCGAACGCAAATATAGTTAAATACCGAGTAAAGAAATCGCATGAATCGGGCTAGCCTGCCCAAAGGGTAGTGGATTCAAGTTCTGTTTTTCCTAATATCGATTTAAATCCTGTTATGAACCTTGTATACGCCCCTTCTCACTTAGACCGTCTCCCTGGGAGAATCTATTTTATGTAACACTCTAGGTGTAAGTATTGCAGTCTTAATAGATGAAAATTTTCTCGACCTCCTAATATCAGCGAAAGTGATATTTTCCAAGCCATTACAGTACCTGATTTACACCGGTGTGAGGGTTACTTTTTTACGCTATAACCTCCCTGTATAGTAAAAGCCTCCCCCTTGCTGATTTTAGACAAATACTCATTCAATATAATTACAACTGGCAAGGCTAGACAACTCATTTAACGACTTCGTACCAACTGCCCATCTGTCTTGTCTACCAAAATACCATGCCGGTACGCTACTTACTCCGGCGTCAATGCATCTCCTTCGATTCTCGGAACATTCTACGTAGTTTATGTACTCCACGGCGGAACCAAACTTGTCTTTTTGAGTCTGGCAGTGGGGGCACGTCTTTAGACCATAAAACACCACCCCTTTCCTAGTCAGACAACTCGCCAGCCGGGTGGAGTCTTTTGTTTCTGAAAGATTAAGTTCGTAAACCACCTTCCCTTCCGGGCTTACCAGCTGGGGGGTCTTCTCGCTATTCCATAGGCTTCTATTCGTCCAAAATATATCCTTCTCCTCTTCGTACCCCTGTCGAGCCCCCGGGCCAGTATGGACTCTCAGGACCTCAAATGGGGCTAATTTGGACACTTTTCCTTCCTCCTCGGAGAACTTAAATACGTTTCCCGCGCCATCCCTTATTTCGTACCCGGAAAGGTCCACTTCTTCGGAGGTTTTGTTGAGCAAGGTTATGGCCTGATCGGCTGCTTCGTAATTTATCGGCGTTATTATGACATTCGGGTTACCCGATTGAGCTAGGCCTCCAGCTTCAGTTACCACAAGAAAGGCCAAGGAGACAAAAACAACGGAAGTCAAGACCGAAGAATTGCACAACTTATGCATATATAACTCCTCCATGTTAGGTAGGAGCGGTTAAAAGGAATGGTAAGAGAGGACTTGGAAGTTGCAAGAAGTTCCCCTCATAATCGAGCAAACTGAGTTCAGTTCGTCCAAACTGGATTTACGAAAACTTTTTGCAAAACTACCTCCATTGCTTCTGTATATAATATAGACCAGAGGGCTGGGTTGGGATGCGTTTAATGTTAAATGTTCCCACAATCTACCCGGAACAAAGTACCATTCCTGTTATTTTTCAACAAAATTACTGGACTGTTAAATTCTCTTCAGTTATTCTGGCGTAACATCCTAGGTATGAGTGCTGCATGTAGTAGCTATAGGAAAAACATGAATCCGTTATTCCTACTTCACCATTGTTAGGTACATTTTAAACTTAGCGGGTGCCTGAACTGCATGAGGTACGTCGGCGGGCATAACGATAGACTCTCCTTCTAAGAGCTCGTATTCGTGGTCAGCGATAATAACCTTTGCCTCGCCTTCCAGAACCTGGAGAATGGCATCATGGGGTGCTGTATGTTCGCTTAAAGTCTGGTCTTTATCGAAAGCGAATATTGTTACGGTTACGGCTTGTTTATCTACCAAAGTACGACTGACCACCGCTCCAGGTTGATATGCCACCAAATCCCCCAGTTTTATTACCCGTTCATATAGCTCTTCAAGATGGTTACCGTTCTTCTCGGTCATGAGAAATCACCAATAGGTTATCGGTTCTCAAATTTATTTGCACGTCGAAAGAGCATCGCCGATACGACAAAGGGGGTGGCAAAGAATGCATTCAGAACAAATACGCCGATCACGCCTGGTTCACCCCAGGAGGCCTGGGCTGGCCAGATAAGTAGTGCGAAAACAGGAACAAACATCTGAACGACGGCCGCCGCAAATAATGTCAGTGCCATTCCCTGTGGTTTTAAGCGTGAGAACAACGAACCAATTATTCCGACAGCAAATACTACTCCATACAGGAGGTTGGCGGGATTATTCTCACTTCCGATGATACCAACGGCACCATTCGCCCAAAAGAGGAAGAACGCTCCCGCAAGTCCAACGCCA
>CAZWZR010000211.1:0-3022 GCA_964638365.1 uncultured Thermotogae bacterium
CTTTTCAAGGAAACCAGGATATCCTTTATTTCCGCCACGGACCGGGGGTCGAGGTCGGAGAACGGTTCGTCCAGCAGCAGGTAGCACGGCTCCAGGGCCAGGGCTCGAGCTATCTCCACCTTGCGGCCCTGACCGGAAGAAAGTTCTGACCCCTTCTTATCCTTGAGATGAAAAATGTTTAGCTTCTCCAGAACTTCGTGGACGCCCCCCGAAGCCCCACCACCGGAGAACTTCCGGCCCCGCAGGTAAACCTCGATGTTTTCCCGGACCCGAAGTCCGCGGAAAAGAGACCTTTCCTGAGGTAGAAAAGTTAGACCTTTCCGAGCCCGTAAATTAATAGGTAGTGCCGTCAGATCGAGGTCATCTAAGTGGACCGCACCTGCCGTGGCTCCCTCCGCTCCGGCAATTACTTTAAAGGTGGTCGTCTTTCCAGCTCCGTTGGGACCGAGAAACCCCCGTATTCCCTGTCGTTCCAGTGACAGGTCCACCCCGTTCAAAACTCTCTCCGAACCGTAATACTTTTTTAGCCCTCTTACCTCTAACATTTATTCCTCTTTTAATTCTAATCTCCCTTCAAAGACGATGATCTTCTCCTCATGGTTATCGTAATCCATGGCCTGACCTTCGATATGGGTACCATCCTTTGTAGCCTCGGCCGAACCGCTGCTCTCCAGTAGCCCCTCATCCGGGTTCCAGTTCATCTTTTCAGCTTTCAGCTCCCAGCCGGAAGAAAGCGTGGCGGAGATTCCGCCGGCCATCTTAATTCTCCCTTCAGGGAACCAGTTCAATTTCGCTCCCGATATCTCCGTCTTCTCTTCGGAAGGATTGATGCTGATCACTTCAAAACCACTATCTATTCTTAATTCGTCGGAACCATAGAGGTAGGTGAAACTCGATCCGGCTAGGGATAACTTACCGCCCTCTCTAGACCTGGTTACATCCAGTTCCTCACCGGAAGTCCTGTCTTGGGCAAAATCGTGCTGGACCCCATGAGCAATGCCTTCTAGGCCGTTTCCCATTTCGATACTTATCTCCCCGGGCATGCGGGCTAAGTATTCCCCTCGGCTTCCCTCTAGCCTTAGCTGTTTCCCGGCTAGTTTGGCGACAACATCCTTTTTGCCGTTCCGTTCTTCCTGGACGGCCAATTCGAACTTTTTCACTGCAAGGCCATCGCTTTCCCGGACGGCCTTGGCTCCAGTTAGCTGCCAGGATAGGTCTCCCTCGCTCTCGCCGTAGCTGTACAGGGTGAAATCCTCTATAGTGGTTCCCGCTCCATCATCGGCCCCCGATACGGGGATTGGGGCTAGAAGCGCTCCGGAAGTCAGGAGCAAAAAAACAATCGCGGCTTTGCCCGCCATCACGAGTCTTTCAAGACTTGACCGTGGGTCCGTAAAATGCATTGATGACCTCCAGAGCAAGTTCGCTTACCTATATGACTTATCCCTTTCACGATAATAGCGGCTTTCCCCGGGTTAATCAATAAGACAGAATGTGCAAGCGAGGGTTTTGTGCCAGGGAGGTTTTTGTCAACAGATCATGAGTTTTGAATTTTGGAGGCAGAAAAGAATTAAAAGCTATCAGGTATTTTACTTGCTTTGGATAAATGTAACCATTCGAGGTGTCAAATGACCTTAACACCTTTTCTCCGATAGTCTATAAATATTTAGAGTTTTATATTATGGGGGTTACTTCAGGCAAATACACGTATTTTATGAAATGAACCACCAAAAGAAATCAGCTATAAATCAAATCAAATTGAAAAGTAGAAAGAAATAAAGGATTTTAAAACGGGAGGCGAAACAGTGTCAAAGTTCACGCGTAATCTCGTTTCGTTGGGTCTCTTGTCGTTCCTAATAATATCTATGGCCTTTTTATTGACGGGTTGTGGTTTTGTTAATCAGGATCCCGAGGCGAAAATTTCCACCACACCGGAAATTACAAACGGCGTGGCAGTCGGCACGACTATAAACTTTTACGGTGAGAACTCTGAGGACCCGGACGGGGACATAGAATCCTATGAATGGAACTTTAAAACCAACAAATCGGAAGATGCCACCAGCACTCAGAAAAACACATCTTATACTTACGAAACAGCTGATACGTACACAGTGACTTTGACGGTGACGGATGATGACGGTGCCGCCGATTCGACCACGGCGAACGTGGAAGTTACTGAGGCGGAGTTAGATGCTGAATTTACGATGGATCCCGACCCGGCGACCGCTGGAAGTCAAGTTGACTTTGATGCTTCTAATTCCTCGGGTGATATCGATAGTTATGACTGGGACTTCGGGGAAGGCGAAGGCACGGGGAGTGGCGAAACCGCTACACATACTTACGATGATCCGGGAAATTACACAGTCCAATTAACGATTGAAAACCCTTCTGGGGATGTTGCTCTAGAGGGCAGAACCCTGGAAGTTCAGACTAGCTCAGAGACTACTTAGTATTTTTTATTTTACAATTGGATACTATATCACGGGAGAGCCAATTAAGTAAACCGGGCTTTACGTTGAGTCGATTTACACCTATAGTCAGGGACGACTTATTGGTACCAAATTAGGTGATCGAGTATTAAACTTGCGGTCTGCAGGATTCCCGGTTTACTTGACGAAAAATACCGTTTATGGTAAGGTGACTTCGGAAAGTTGGGTTTAATACAATTGCTAGATCGTTATTTGGCTCTCCAATGGTTTATTTTGTCGGGGCGAAGACCATGTATATCCTTGCACTCAAAGGGAAAAGCTGCAATAATTATTACTGTTTAAGGCTTACAGGGGGTATATGGTCATTCCAACCAATCGGAATATTTGGAATATTTGAATAGGATGGAAGTGTCCGCTCCTCCATCGGGGGCGGTTGGCGGAGGTGGTCTCACTGAACTTCAATTTCTGGTTGAAAGCACGAACGGAGTTTGTGAAGTTAGTTTCATTTTTTGAATTATATTTTTTCGTCAAGGAATTAGGTTACAGTGAACACTAATTTAATAAGGGGGTAAAATAAATGGAAGAAAAGTCGAAAT
>CAZWZR010000212.1:0-1055 GCA_964638365.1 uncultured Thermotogae bacterium
CAGAGCTTCTTCGATTTGCCCGAAGAAGGGGTTCAGCAGGTATTTAATCTGAACTTCCTCGGCACCTTTCTGGCTTCACAGGTGTTCGGCGAGGAGTTCGTCGATCAGGGTGAGGGGATCATACTCAATATATCCTCCATGAACGCTTTTACCCCGCTGACCAAGATACCGGCTTATTCCGCAGCAAAAGCCGCAGTCAGTAATTTCACCCAGTGGCTCGCGGTGCATATGTCTCAGAATTACTCCCCGGACATCAGGGTCAACGCCATAGCACCGGGATTCCTGCTGACCGAGCAGAACAGGTACCTGTTGATAGATGAGGAGACGGGCGACCTGACCGAGCGGGGCCAGACGATAATCGACCACACGCCGATGGGAGAGTTCGGCGACCCGGAGGACCTGCTGACGACGGTTTTCTGGTTGCTAGAAGACGGTTCCGAGTTCGTTCATGGTACTGTGATTCCAATAGACGGTGGTTTCTCCGCATTCAGTGGTGTCTAGGAGGTAATTATGACCCAGGAAAAGTCCGAATTTGGAATTATCGGTATGGCGGTCATGGGTCAGAACCTGGCCCTGAACATCGAGGAAAGCGGTTATCGGGTATCTGTTTACAACCGGACTGATTCAAAGACGAGGGATTTCAAGGACCAGCGAGCCAGCGATAGGGATATAGTTGCCACTTACGAGCTTGAGGATTTCATCTCTTCGCTCGAGAGGCCGCGTAAGGTACTCATATTGGTCAAAGCCGGGAAGCCGGTGGACATGGTGATAGACCAGCTCCTTCCGCTGATGGAAGAAGGGGATATAATTATCGACGGCGGGAACTCCCACTTCCAGGATACGGACCGCAGAGTCGAGAAGGTCGAAGGAGAAGGCCTTTACTACCTCGGCACCGGCATCAGCGGTGGTGAGTACGGGGCCCTGCACGGTCCTTCTATCATGCCCGGCGGACACCGAGAAGCCTATGAGGAAGTCTCGGATATACTGCGTTCGGCGGCGGCACAGACCCCGGAGGGGCCGACCTGTAAGTACCTTGGGCCACGATCCGCCGGTCA
>CAZWZR010000212.1:1065-3020 GCA_964638365.1 uncultured Thermotogae bacterium
GGAATCGAATACGCCGTCATGCAGTCGATCGCCGAGGTCTACTGGGCGATGGAGAACTTCTTGGAGCTCGATCAGGAGGAAATGGCCGACCGGTTCGAAGAGTGGAACAGCCGTTTAGAGGCTTACTTAATGGAAATAACGGTGGAGATTCTCCGCCGAGAGGACGAAAAGACGGACCGGCCTTTACTTGAAATGATACTGGATACGGCGAAACAAAAGGGGACCGGAAAGTGGACGTCCCGGAGCGCCCTGGAACTGGGCGTGCCGACCCCGACGATTACTGCCGCAGTGGATGCTCGGTTGCTTTCCTCTCGCAAGGACCAGCGGGGCCGGTTATCGTCATTATACGAGACCGGTAATTCCGGAGTCTACGATGCATTCGGGGAAGATCTGGAAGACGCACTTTACCTATCGATTGTGACAGCCTATGCTCAGGGTCTGGATCTGCTCACGGTAGCTTCGGACGAATACGACTACGACCTGGATCTCCAGGACGTGGCCCAGATATGGAAGGACGGCTGCATTATTCGATCCGACCTTCTCGATCCGATCTCCGCGAGTTACTCCGAGGAGCAACTGGATACCCTTCTGGGGTCGGAGGAGTTCATCGGGGATTATAAAAGCGGGTTGCATTCTCTGCGTAAGGTAGTTTCGGCACTGTCGAAGACCGACTTGATATGTCCGGCTCTCAGCGCCAGTCTGAATTATTTCGATTCCCTGACCTCCGAACGGCTGCCGGCAAACATGATTCAGGCTCAGCGTGATTACTTTGGAGCGCATACGTATCAGAGGGTTGACGAAGAGGGCACTTTCCACACAGAGTGGCAGGACATCAAGAACGTCTAGGTGGGGTGAGGGAAATTAACTCGGTTAACGAAGACGAGATCAAGACGGCTATCGTAAATTCTAGCACCTTCGGGGAGAACTTCGAGGATCTGATGGAACGGCTCCGGGCGATTGGTTCGGTGGAGGGCTTCCAGTTCGAGCCGGACGTGGACGGGAGTCGGCTGGCCAAAGCTCTTGAGGGCTACCAGTACGTGATCGCAAGCGTGACGCCGGACTTCTCGGAGGCGTTCTTTGCGGAAAACGAAGAACTCAAGCTCATTGCCAGGCACGGCATCGGCTGCGACAACGTCGACCTGGAGGCCGCCACGGAGGCCGGCGTGATAGTTACACGTGTCGCACACGAGGCCGAACGGGACGCCGTGGCGGAGCTTACGCTTTCCTTGATAATGGCCTGCATTAGAGACGTTATCCCGGCAAACGGGGCAGTTGAGCAAAACCGTTGGGAGCGGAGGAAGGAGTTCGTCGGAAAGGAACTCTCCTCCATGGAGGTGGGGGTCATCGGTTACGGCAACATCGGAAGCCGGGTTGCCGAGATCATTCACGAGGGATTCGGAGCGGAAGTTTCCGCCTACGATCCAAATATAGCCGATGCGGTGATTAAGAAGAACGGGATAAAACCCGCCGGCTTCGAAGAGGTGCTTGGGACTTCCGACCTGATTAGCTTCAACGCTTCGCTGAACGAGGATAACTACCACTTCGTCGGGGAAGAGGAGTTCGAGCTGATGAAGGACGACGTGGTAATTGTCAATACTGCCAGGGGCGAGCTCATGGACGATTCCGCCTTCCTGGGGGCCCTGGAGTCCGGTAAAGTCCGCTGTGCCGGGGTGGACGTTCTGGAAGAAGAGCCCCCCGGTCCGGAAGAGGAACTACTCAAGGCGGATAACCTCTACGTCCTGCCCCACGTCGGGAGTTATACCGAGCGTTCCCTGAGGGAAATGGACGAGAAGATGGTCGAGGACGTGGAAAAGTTGAACGATGGTAGGGTACCGGATGAAGTAGTGAACCCAAAGGTCCTAAGAACTGGCAACCGTGCCGAGGTGGCGGGATGAATTCGGTACTGGTTGTGGATGCGGGAACCACGAACATAAAGGCAGGGGTCGTTGGCTCGC
>CAZWZR010000213.1:0-2984 GCA_964638365.1 uncultured Thermotogae bacterium
TAGCGGCCTCCATAATCGCAACCGCCGGAATACTGATGGATAACGCGGCCATCGTAGTCGGTTCAATGGTGATAGCCCCGCTCATCGGTCCCGCCATGTCAAGCTGTGTTGGAACCGTGATAAACGACGAAGAGATGTTTTACCAGGCCACTAAAAAACAGGTTCTGGGGATTTTATTAACTATAGCCAGCAGTATAGGATTTACGAGACTGGCCCTGGCAGTGCTCCTGCCGGCAAACCTGGATTTGCTTTCCCTGAACCAGATCACCAACCAGTTGAACCCGGGGTTTCTCAGTCTGATCGTCGCCCTGGGGTCCGGACTCGCGGGGGCTTTTTCCCTGACTGCGGGGGTCAACTCCGCACTCGTCGGGGTCATGATATCCGTGGCCCTTTTACCCCCAGCAGCCGCCGCAGGGATCGGGATCTCGATTGCAAACGTCCAAATCGCGGCAGGGGCATCCCTTCTGCTGGTGATAAACCTGGTCAGTATCAACCTGGCCGGTACGTTTACACTCTGGTTCCAGGGTTACGAACCGGGGAAGTGGTACGAACAGGAAGGAGCAAAACAGGTTACGAAAAGTCGGCTATTCATCCTGATCGCCCTTATCCTGGCGGTTGCAACTTTCCTTGGTTTCGTCACTTACCAGATGAGAGTTAGCACGCTTAGAGCAGAACGGCTGCAAGAGCTGTCAGAAAATCGGGTATCGGAAGCAGGTGGGGAAATAAGGTCCTTCCAGGTGGACAAGAGGGGGCTCTTTTTCGAAAAGATCAAGGCCGTTTCGATCCGGTTCCGATCCGAAACCTACCCACAGGACCTGGGAAAGCAGGTTAAAAAAGATCTGGAGGAGTGGCTGGGCCGATCAATTGAACTAGATATTTCTTACGTAAGAGCGGTTAATACCTGAATTTCCTTATTTCTATCAGTCACCGGTTCAGGGCCTGGAGCCAGCTACAACCACCCCTCCCTGGCCATTAGCTATCCCAGGAAGTACTTGAGTTTCGGGTAACTCTCCTCAAGTGGCTCGCCGATGAAGCTATCTATTCCGCCTATTTCTCCCGCCCTGGATATTGCAAGGATGGCTAACACCATAATGTAAACCGTGTGCTGGTTAAAGATCACTGAAGCAGGAGGAATCACCGCCAGGTAAAACATGAGCATTATCAGAATTCCGCCGTAAGTACCCAGTCTTAGAAAGGCTCCAAAGACCAGCGAGAGCCCAACTAAAACTGCGCCCCAGATCAGTAGTTGAATTACGAATTGATTACCCCAGAAGCTGAGAAAGATGTCACCGATCGGGCCCCGAGGATACGTGGTGGGCAAGACGACTCCAATCGAGTTCCAGGCACCCCAGCCTCCCCCGACAAACAACCTCAGTCCCAGGCCGATCATACTAGCACCGGCAACTACCCTGGTAAAGAACAATGCGACGCGTAAACCAAACGAGTCGATTTTCGAACTATTCTTTGACATGTTAATATAAACCTCCTGATAATGAGATGCTAATTATCAAAACTGGTAAAATGGTTACCAAATGAATTCAATAACAATTGTAATATAATTCCGTCCAATTACCAGGTTAAAAGCCGAGGGCGGAACGCTTGAGGGCCTCTATCATGCCCACGGTGTCTATGTCCTTGGGACAGGCTTCTTCACAGTTGAATACCTTATTGCACCCCCAGACACCGCTTGACTCGTCATCCAGATTCTCCATGTGTGCCTCGCTCCCTTCGTCCCGGCTATCGTAATACCAGCGGAACGCGCGAACGAAGGCCGCCGGGCCCAGGTAACTCTTTTTGTCCCAGTAAGTCGGGCAGGAAGCCGTGCAGGCACCACACATGATGCACTCCGTCGCTTCTCTGATCTCTTTCAGTTCCTCCGGGGACTGGAGTCTTTCTCCTTCTGGCGGAGGAGACTCACCTTCGATCAGATAGGGTTTGACTTCCTTATCGTTTGCATACAGATCATCGAGGTCCACGGCCAGGTCCTTGATTCTCGGAAAACCGGGTAACGGGGAGACCTCGATTTCCCTTTCACCTGACGCAAGCAAGTCAGTTATTTGAGATTCGCAGGCCAGCCGATTTACCCCGTTAATCAGGACCGCACAGGAACCACAGGTACCGTGGCCGCAGGAATGTCTGAAGGTCAAACTTCCGTCCTTTTGGTCCTCTATTCGGAGCAGGCAATCGAGTACGGTACGGTCAGCAAGCTCCCCTTCTTCGAATGAAAGGCTAAACTCCTCGTAGTAACTTCCTTTACCGGACTCCGGATCGTACCTGTTAACCTTTAATACTACCTCTTTCATCCACTCCTCCCGTCATGAGATCTCAAAGTTATTTGATTCAACGCTGAACTGGCCGATAACTGATCTCGATTTTACCGGAACGATCCTTCTTCAGGAAGCTATGAACGAGCCAGTTCTCGTCGTCACGCTCCGGGTAATCCAGCCGAGAATGGGCACCTCGACTCTCCTGCCGGGCAAGAGCCGCCCGGGCGATAATTTCGGAAAATTCCAGGCTATTACGGAGCTCAAGAGCCGAACGAAGCTCCGTATTGAACTCCCTCCCCTGATCCTCCAGGTAAAGGTCCTCTTCGTATTCCTCCTGCAACCTCCGGATCGAATCAATGGCTTCCTTCAAACCCTCTTCATCCCGATAGACTCCACAGAATTCCGTCATGACCTCCTTCAGCCGTTTTCTAAGCCCCGGCTCCCGAATCGAGCCAGAACCCCCAAACAGTGAATGTATCTTCTCTTCGTACTTCTCCTCCCGGCCACCGTCAACTTCCGGAAGGTCTACTTCCTGGATCCGCTCAGCCGCATTCCTCCCCGCTTTTTTACCAAAAGTGACCGCTTCAAGTAAAGAATTGGTTCCCAGCCTGTTTGCCCCATGGACGCTGACACAGGCGGCCTCGCCGGCCGCGTAAAGGTTATCCCACAGTTCGTTTTCGGCGTTACCCTTTACCCGGCCGTCGATTTCGGTCGGAA
>CAZWZR010000214.1:0-2977 GCA_964638365.1 uncultured Thermotogae bacterium
CCTCCGGCTCTCCGTCACGGACAGGTGTAACTTCCGCTGTCAGTACTGCATGCCCGAAGGCGGGATCGACAAGATACCCAACGACGAGATACTTAGCTTCGAAGAGATAGTCAGGTTGGTCAGAGCCGCTGCCAACCTGGGGGTTGAGAAGGTCAGGTTGACCGGAGGGGAACCTCTGGCCAGGAGACAGCTTCCCCGACTTGTCGAAATGATCGACGGAATTGAAGGTATAAAAGATTTATCAATGACAACGAACGGGTCCAGACTAAACGAGCTTGCCGGAAAGCTGGCCGGTACCGGACTCGACCGCGTCAATATCAGCCTGGATTCCGTCCACACGGATACTTTCTCGGAGATCACCAGGGGTGGGGACCTGGATGAAGTACTGGCCGGGATAAATGCGGCGAAGAAAGCCGGGCTGGATCCCGTCAAGCTGAATACCGTGATCATGAAGGGTTTGAACGAATCCGAAATTACCGACCTGGTCGAGTTCGCCGTCCGCGAGGAGCTGGTCCTGCGGTTTATAGAACTAATGCCCATGGGTGAAGCCTCCGATAGGGCAATCGAGCCCCTCCCGCTCGAAGAAGTCAGGCAAGCGGTAGAGGAAGACTGGGAGTTGAAGCGGGTTTCCGGACCGAAAGGCAACGGCCCTGCCAGGTATTTCAGAGTGGAAAGGGACGGATTGGAGGGCGAGATCGGATTTATCTTTCCGATAAGCAAGAGTTTTTGTGCGGGCTGTAACAGGTTGCGAGTCACCGCCCAGGGGGCCGTCAGACCGTGCCTGGCACGTGATGAAGAATACGGACTGGAAATCGAGGACGATACGACCGTCCCGGAGCTCGAGGACCGTTTGAGCGAGATAATAAATGAAAAACCCTACGGTCATCAGTGGGAGGAGGAGAGAGAAACTACCGGGGAAATGTCGGAGATCGGTGGTTGATCATGAAAGAGAAGGGGTTTAAAGATCTCGCTCGAGTCGACGAAGCACGAGAGGAGTTTTTCTCCCCGGTCGAGCCTCTGGATAGAACCGAAGAGCTTCCCCTGCCCGAAGCCGATGGTCGTGTTTCCGCGGCAGACGTCCTTGCCCCGCGTCCCGCTCCCCACTACCGAAGAGCTGCGATGGACGGGTTTGCCGTGCGGGCCGCCGATACCTTTGGTGCAAGCCAATCGTCTCCCAATAGGTTGAAAGTCAGTGAATCGGTTCGAGAAGGTGCTGCAGTTCCGGTCCATACCGGAGGGCACGTGCCGGATGAAGCCGACGCCGTATTGAAGATAGAGGATACCAGAAGGGGGGACGATAGACTGGACGTGTATTCATCGATAGCCCCGGGTGACAACGTCAGCCCTGTCGGGGAAGACGTGGAGAAAGGGGACGTCCTGCTGGAGAAGGGGACCAGAATTCAGCCCTCGGGTCTCGGACTGTTGAGGTCGCTTGGATTGGAGACTTTAAATCTGGTGGCCAGACCTGAGGTTACGGTTGTTCCTACTGGCGAAGAGTTGGTATCACCCGGCGAAGAACCCGGACCGGGGGAAACCGTTCAGTCGAATGGGGTCATGATATCAAGTTGCGTTCGGAGGTGGGGAGGGGAACCGAAGGAGCGGGAGGTCCTGAGCGACCGGCCGGAGGACCTTCGCACCGCGCTGAACGCCGGCGTGGATGAATCGGACGCCGTTGCCTTTACCGGGGGGAGTTCCGTCGGTCGGACGGACGGGATAGTTAAAGTTTTGGAGGAAGAAGGAGAGGTTTTGGTTCATGGCGTAGCCGTACAGCCCGGCAAGCCAGTCGCTCTGGCTCTGGTCGAGGGGACTCCTGTTATTGCCCTGCCCGGATATCCGGTAGCCGCTCTTGCCGATGCATATTTCTTTTTAGAACCCCTCATTCAGCACTTAACTGGAGCTAAATCGGAGGATAAAACGGCCACCGTAAGGTTGGCCAGGAAAATATCGTCGAAGCTGGGCCGGTTGAGCCTGGTCAGGGTAAGAGTTGAAAAGGGTGAAGCTTATCCGATCCGGGTTGCCGGTTCGGGCGTTCTGTCCAGCGTGACCCGCAGCGACGGGTTCGTCCTCGTACCTGAGGATTCGGAGGGAGTCGCGGTCGGAGAAGAGGTAGAGTTGCATCACTGGAGGTAAGAAGTGAGAAAGGAGTTTCGAGATCTGATCGATCCGGGTGAGTTTCGAGATCTGATCCGAGAATTCGACCTGGGCAGGAGCAAAAAAAGCGCCCCGTTAGATGACGCACTTGGGGAAGTTGTCGCCGGGGACGTTTACGCCCGCTCGGACGTGCCTCCGTTTAGCAGGTCCCTGATGGATGGTTACGCCGTGGTGGCGTCCGATACCTACGGTGCTGACGAGGAAAACCCTAACCGGGTGGAAATCGATGGAGAGGTCGAAATCGGTCGATCGTCTTCTTTAACCGTCGAAGAAGGGAAGGCGCTCGAAATACCGACCGGAGCCGCCATTCCGGCCGGAGCCAATGCGGTCGTAATGGTCGAGGACACGGATCGAGAGGGGGGCGAACTTCTGATTAGGTCGTCCGTGGTCCCGGGCGAGAACGTCCTTTCCGCGGGAACGGATATCGCGACCGGAGATCTTATAATCAGGCGAGGAGAAGAGCTGACACCGCTGCGAATCGCGGAACTGGCAGGGTCCGGGCTGGATGAGGTCGAGGTCTACCGACCGCCCGAGGTAGGGATCATTTCCACGGGACCCGAACTGGTACCTCCGGGAGAAGAACTTCCCGAGTCGAAGATATACGACGTGAATACCTCCCTCTTGTTAACCGGCGTCCGGGAGGCCGGTGGCCGCGCTACTGGACTCGGTGTCGTAAATGACGACATAGAAAAGATGGATGAACTTATCGAGCGGGGTCTGGAAAGCTACGATATATTGATTTCCTCCGGCAGCACCAGCGCCGGTCCCCATGACATGGTTTACGACGTCCTGGAGGACAAAGGGGATCTTCTTGCCCATGGCGTGA
>CAZWZR010000215.1:0-2961 GCA_964638365.1 uncultured Thermotogae bacterium
CGCTCGGACTCCGATGGGATTTTCCTGAACGGTTTCCAAAGCTATAATTTAGCTTTACACAGTTATTTCTACACTATCGTATCGGTCGGATGCAGCACCGTAATGTCCAATAAAAGTGAATTGAGTTGGAGAAACGAAGAGACCCCCGACCACCGGAGTTGATTTCCGAGGACGGGGGTATGTTCAATCAATTAGCGAGTCTGGTTATCGGATTCACGGAACTCCATTTCGACTTCCAGTTCTCGTTTACCCAGCCTTTTGTTGTAGTCCGTCTCTATTTCGAGATTGATCGGTTCCTCGAAGGGAAACCTGGCCTTTGTCCCCACCATGGAGACGGTGATTGCGTTTTCCTCTTTTAGCTGGCCAACTATCTCTTCCAGAAATGATACCAGGTTCTCTTTAGTTACGTCCGACTCGTATTCGACTTCAGAGTCGAATTCTTCGTTCGAAGATGGTAACTCTACCATTATAAGTCACCTCGTATTGATTTATATAATTAGATGGTTTAGCTCAAGGATCGGATTAAGTGTTAATCACCAGTTTGTCCAGCTTCCTTACGTCCTTCTCCCGTATTTCCCAGTCAAATAAATCCAGGTTTTCCCTCATATGGTCTTTGGTGCTTGCCTTTGGTATAGCGATGACTTTTTCCTGATCGATCAACCACTTTAACGCCAGCTGGCCGGGGGTCTTGCCGTAATTGCTGGCCAGTTTCTTCAAGCGATCGTTGCCGAGCAACTTACCCTGACCGAGCGGGCTATACGCGGTAAGCGACACGTCGTTCTCGCGGCAGTAGTTCGTTAGTGATGACCTGTCCATCCCTACGTGGTACTTTACCTGGTCAGTGATTATCGGGTGTTCCGATAACCCCTGCGCCTCCTCGAGTTGCTCTATGCTGAAATTGCTGACACCGATGTGCCTTGTTTTGCCTTCTTCTACGAGTTCATTCATAGCCCTAATTGTCTCCCCCAGGGGGATTTCCGGGTTCGGCCAGTGTATCAAGACGAGATCGACGTAATCGGTTTTCAGGCGTTTCAGGCTACCTTCCGTCGATTTTTTGAAATCGCTGTATTCCAGTTTATCCTTCCAGATTTTCGTGGTGACGAAGAGATCCTCTCTTCGAAAACTACTTATCGCTTCACCCACTTCTTCCTCGTTTCCGTAAAAAACTGCCGTATCAATATGCCTGTAGCCAATTTCGATCGCATTTCTTACCGCATTGCTGCACTCTTCACCTTTCATCTTCCAGGTCCCCAGGCCGAGAGCCGGGACCGAAGTGCCTGCCACTGTTTTTACTTCACTTCTCACAGTAATCCTCCTCGTTCGATGGCATTTACGTTCAGGTATCTATCCAGGTTCGAGCTGCTTGGAGGCCTCTTCAACAAAGGAATCGATCGGTACTCGTGTCTGATCCCCAGTTTCCATATCCCTCAGGGTTACTTCGTTCTCCGATAGTTCCTCCGGTCCGAGGATGGCAGTAAGATCCGCACCGAACCTATCTGCGTAACCAAGTTGGCCCTGAAGGCTTTTATCCAGATAATCCATCTCCGCCTTTACACCAGAGCGTCGCAGGCGGGCAACCAGTTCCGCTCCCCGACGCTTGGTCTCTTCATCGAGACTCGCCAGGTATAGATCGAGTCCGTCAGCGCCGGGTTCCACCCTGTTTAATTCCTCAAGCAGCAGGATTAAACGTTCTATTCCACCCGCAAAACCTACTGCGGGTGTCGGGTCCCCGCCGAAGAGTTCTACAAGTCCATCGTAGCGCCCTCCGCCGATGAGCGCATCCTGGGCTCCTAGATCGCTCGAATAAACTTCGAAAACCGTTTTGGTATAATAGTCAAGTCCGCGGACCAGTTTCGGGTCCAGTTCGTAGTCTAGACCTAGCTCCTTCAGGTATCCCTTCACCTGGTTAAAGTGATTTTGACACTCGTCGCAGAGGTGGTCCGTGATTTCCGGACCGTTCTCCACGACTGACTGACAGGTCGTTTCTTTGCAGTCCAATATCCGGAGAGGGTTTGTCTCCAGCCGGGCCTGGCAATCCGTGCAAAGTTCATCCTCGTGGGGCCTCAAGTAGTCGACTAGTTCTTCAACGTATTCCTCCCTATCGTCCGGACAGCCAATGCTGTTGAGGCTAAAGCCTACGTCTTCCAGCCCGAGTGACTCGAGGATATCGGTCCCCAGGTCTATCAGTTCGGCATCGAGTGCCGGATCGTTCGATCCGATTGCCTCGGCTCCGTACTGGTGGAACTGACGGGACCGACCCTTCTGCGGGGCTTCGTAACGAAACATCGGCCCCATGTAATACCACTTGGACAGCTCTTCTTTCCCGTAAAACTTGTGTTCCAGGTAAGCCCGGACCACGGAAGCAGTATTTTCCGGCCGGAGAGTAATTGACCTTCCACCTTTGTCTTCAAAGGTATACATTTCTTTGGAGACGACGTCGGTATCTTCCCCAACTCCCCGGGCAAAGACCTCAGTTTTCTCCATAAGGGGTGTTCGGATCTCGTTGTAACCGTACAGGGGCATCGTTTCACGTACTTCTTCTTCCACCGCGTGCCAGTAAGGGATTTCGTCCGGCGTGATGTCGTTTAGCCCCTTCGGAGCGTAGTACTTCATCAGTTGCCCTCGTCCAGTGTTTTTTCGAGATTGATCATTTCAACCAGCGCCTCCGCGGCCTCGTTGCCTTTATTACCCTGTTTGGCTCCGGCACGATCTATCGCCTGTTCCAGGGTATCGGCCGTAATCAGGCCGAACGTGACGGGAATTTCTTCTTCCAGGTTGAGTTCGGCCAAGCCTTTTGAGGATTCGTTTGCCACGTATTCGAAGTGGGGTGTCTCGCCTCTTATAACGGCCCCGAGGGCTATTATCCCGTCGTAGTCCCCCGAGTCTTCTAACTTTCTTACCCCTCTGGGTAGTTCGAAAGACCCGGGGACGTAGGCCACGTCGATCCGGTCACCATCTACC
>CAZWZR010000216.1:0-1273 GCA_964638365.1 uncultured Thermotogae bacterium
AATACGCCGCCCGCAATTCCGAGAACTAATCCCTCTCTGCCCCCGTCTTTTATACACCGCCTAACGTCGCTTCTAACGTCTTCTGGCTCCCCGTTGAGGAGGATTTCGGTGGTCGAGAGGTTACCCACCAGAGTCATGTTAGGCAGGGCGGCCCGGACCTCCCGGAGATCCACGTTTTCCTGTGGTCCCAGCTCGAACACCTCGGTTGAATCCGGAAAGAGATTCCATAGGTGCTCCGAGTCCCCGCACTCGTGCACCACGTTCCAGCCCTCCGTGTTCTCGAACAATTGTTCTGAATAAGGGAGAGCGAATTCATTGTAGTGCTCTGGCGAAACCATCTCTGCGATGTCGTCGGAGTGGAAGATAGGAATTTCCGTCCCGAGAACCTCCTCCTGGGCCCTGGCGTACTCTATAGCTACTTCCGTGGCGAACTCCATAAGGTTGTGAGACCAGGATGGATCTTCGATTAAATCCGTGAAGAATTTCTTGCCTCTCAGGTAATAGGCCAGGCTGAACGGGTGTAGCGCCATTGCGGGCCGGATCGGAATATCTTCGTCCAGCTCCCCTCTCAGCCACCCGGCAAGTTCCAGAATTTTCCCCATTTCCCCGTCTTCAAATGGGTCTGGAACCTGTAGATCCAGTAGATCGTTTCTGGACTCGATCGGAAAGCTCCTGATAGCCGTCTGTTCTTCTTCAACCTCCACTTTGCCGCCGAGAGTTTCGGTTTCTACGAAGGGACCGTGGTTGGGACGGGGTAAAACCCAGTCTCCCAGATCCTCTCTTATCTCCATCTGAGCTTCCAGCAGTTTCTGTCTGTCCGAAAGGTACTCTTCTAGTTCCAGACCCGTTCGTGAAACGATGTATCTTATCGTTATCGTGCCAAATATAGGGATGGTTCCGGGATCTTCGTGGTTTAAAGCCAACTGAAGTCTTTCCGAATATGGTTTATCAAAATTCATGATTAACTCCTTCTAATTGATAAGTGATTTTTTCGCTTCATCAGTCATTGCCTGAACGTTTTCGGGCGGGGTTTCCGACGGCAGAAAGCAACCTGAAGATAGAATAAATCTTCCCGAATCCTCTGCCTGTTTGATTCTCTCGCGGGTCTTCTCCCTGATTTCCTTTTCTTCGGCGTTTGCAAGCAACAAAGGGTCGATATTCCCTTTTATGATGGTTCCGCTTTTAGAAGTTTTATCCAGGGCTTCCGAGAGGGTGAGCCCCGAGTTGTCGGGCGAGTCTACTTCAAAGACGTCTGCGCCGGAATCGGCTATGG
>CAZWZR010000216.1:1283-2954 GCA_964638365.1 uncultured Thermotogae bacterium
TCTCTAGTCTTTCCACAGACGTGGTAGAAGACGGGAAATTCGTTCTCGTGGGCCCGGTCAACGACTTGTTTAAGGCCAGGCAGTGCCAGTTCTCGGTATGTCTCTGGGCTTATCAAGCTGCCCGTAGCCAGACCGTCTCCGATCCAGATACCGTCTACTGGGTGGCTGGCGAGAGAGTCGACCATTTTCAAACTGGTTTCCGTAGTAAATTCGAGCAACTCCTGGACGAATTTTTCACTCCTGCTCAAGTCCAGCATGAAGTTTCGAGGACCGCGGAGATAAGCAGCGAAGGAAAAAGGTCCTTCCGGAACCCCGGCGAGGACAAAAGCTCGAGAGTCAACGGCCTCTGAAACTGATTCCAGGTGCTTAAGCCTTCCGTCGTCGAAGTCCGGGGCCGATAACTTGTCTAGGTCCTCTTGATCGGAAACCGACGGTTCCTTTGACCTGGGAGTATCGTCCGGTGGGGCAATTGAGCTACCCCCGTACTCGTCTTCCAGAATCCAGTTGCCTTTGCTTTTATTCACTATCTTTCGTCTACCGTACTTTACTTGACTTCCTGTGAGAACTATGTCGTAATCGTGGCGGTCCAGGCCTCTGATTTGAGCTCTGGAGTTTAATTTACCGCCCGGCCAGAGGAAATCCGCTCCGTAAAGTTCTCGTACTTCTTTTCCCAGAAGGGCGGAAAGATACCTTGTATCGACCAGAGGAGCCACCGGGATATCCCTATCCAATTCAATACCGCTGTTTTTCTCCAAAAGTTCTCTGGCTGTAATTTCCAGCAACCTTACCTCCTCTGTTCGATAGTTATCCTTTGATACTTCCCGCGGTTAATCCTCTTATCATATACCTTTCGAAGACCAAAAAGATGATTACTATCGGGATCGTAATGATCATTCCTGCGGCCATTACCTTGTCCCAGGCCGTGTGATAGCTGCTAAACAAGTGTTGCATCCCGATTGGAAGCGTAAATTTACTGGTAGAATCCAGAAACATGAATGCAAAGAGAAATTCATTCCAGGCGATCATAAATGTATACAGGGCCACGCTCATTATGGCCGGAACCGAGAGGGGAATGGTAATGCGCCATATAACTTCCAGCCGGTTGCAGCCGTCTACCAGCCCGGCTTCCTCGAGATCCGGGGGAAGCTGTTTGAAGTAACTGCTCAGCATGTATAACGATACCGGTAGCGTCTGAGCCAGATAGACGAGGATAAGTCCCCCCAGTGAATCCCTTAGTCCCAGGGTGGACATGAGGACGTAAAGAGGAATGACCAGAACAATAGGCGGAAACATGTATATTAAGAGAATGCTGCGCTGCATTATGTTTTTGCCTTTGAAGTAAAGTCTGGTGACCGCATAGGCGCCGAGGGTCCCAAAGGAAACGGTCAATAGAACCGTAGAAAGGGTCACGATGGCGCTATTCTTCATATAATTTAAGAATCCGTGTTCGAAGAGCACCGACCAGTACGCACCGAAGTCGAGCTCGCTCGGGACAAAAACGGGAGGCCAGGCGAATAGTTCCCCCATGCTCTTCATGGATGAAATAATCATCCAGTAGAACGGGAATAAGACGGTGGTCAGGAAAATAGTGAAACCGACGACCACCAGAATACCGACTATTGTACGTTCACCGTGTTTGCCTAGATTTACCATTCTTCCATCACCCATCGG
>CAZWZR010000217.1:0-2941 GCA_964638365.1 uncultured Thermotogae bacterium
TCAATCGAGGACATGACCCTTGAGAAAGTATGTATGTAATCTAGACGTTGATCTCGCATTTTGATATAAATATAGGAATCGTGCTCGATTGACTGCTGGGTCTTCTTTTGTAAAAAACCAAAAAAGTATTTAAAAACTGCTTTTCTACAAGCCCCGCACCTTGGTCCGGGGTAATTGACTTGAAAGGCGAAAAGCCTTTCGGTAATATAATGTAAATCCAATTTAACAACCGGAAGAGGATTGTAAATGAAAACAGAAATAAAATTAGATAGTTTTAACCATAAACTATTTACCTTTGTCACCGTCACCTCTTCCGTTTCCATCTCCATGACGGCTAGCCACATGACGGGGGCTCCTGCCCCTTCTTTACCCCTGCTCTAATTCGATCTTCTCTCTATAAGTTCTTCCTACTTTATAGACATTTTGGTTGTCCTGTTCCGAATTCAAAAAATTAATTAGGAGGTTCAGGAGGTTTTTCAATGCAGTGGAAAGGTGTACTCAATCAGTATTTTGATTATTTGCCGGTAAACGATAGAGAAAACGTAGTCAGCCTTACCGAGGGAAATACTCCCCTGATAAGGGCGGAAAACATCGAGAAACAGCTCAAAGATGATCTGGAGGTTTATCTCAAGTACGAGGGGGCCAATCCGACCGGCTCGTTTAAGGACAGAGGAATGACGGTCGCCGTATCCAAGGCAGTCGAAAAGGGAGAGGAGGCCGTAATCTGCGCTTCTACGGGCAATACTTCCGCCTCTGCTGCTGCGTTTGCCGCCCGCTCGGGCCTAAAGGCGATAGTGGTGATCCCCGAGGGTAAAATAGCGTTTGGGAAGCTGTCACAGGCGATGATGCACGGAGCGCAAGTCGTACAGATAGACGGAAACTTCGACGAGGCGCTGGAACTCGTCCTCGAGATATCGGAGAACTATCCTGTGACCCTGGTCAACTCGCTCAACCCCAACCGAATCGAAGGCCAGAAGACTGCTTCGTTTGAAATATCGGATTTCCTCGGCCGTGCTCCGGATTACCATCTCCTGCCAGTAGGGAACGCCGGGAATATAACCGCTTACTGGAAGGGGTACAAGGAATACTACGAAGCTGGAGAAACCCAAAGATTGCCCAGGATGACCGGTTTCCAGGCTGCTGGGGCTTCGCCAATTGTCGACGGTCAGAAGGTAGATAACCCGGAGACGGTAGCAACGGCAATTCGAATCGGAAATCCGGCCAGCTGGGAGAAAGCGGAAAACGCCAGGGACGAGTCCGGTGGGGATATCGGTAAGGCAACTGATGAAGAGCTTGTCGATGCCTACAGGGCCCTGGCCAGTTCGGAGGGCGTATTCTGTGAGCCAGCGTCGGCGGCCTCGGTTGCCGGTCTGTTCAAGAAGGATGGGACCGGCTACTTCGATCAGGGTAGCGTCGTTACCTGTACGCTGACTGGACACGGGCTCAAGGACCCGGACATCGCGATAGAATCGAGCGAAGAACCGGAGTCGGTTGGAAACGACGTAGACGAAGTGCTGGAGGTAGCTGGTATATGAAGTACGTGGTCGTTCAGGGAGACGGCATGGCCGATCACCCGTTGGAAGAACTTTCCGGACGGACTCCTCTGGAAGCAGCGGATACTCCCAACATGGATGGAGTTGCCGCTGGAGGTAGGCTGGGTCTGGTTGAGACGATCCCGCCCTCGTCACCGCCCGGCAGTTCGGTAGGAAACATTAGCCTGATGGGACTCGATCCGGATAAGTACTTTACCGGCAGAGCTCCGCTTGAGGCCAGGGGCCAGGGGGTAGAAATTGAAAAGGATGACATCGCCTTCCGGTGTAACCTGGTAAAATATGGGGAAAACGGGCGGGGACCCGTAATGGAGGATTACAGCGGTGGCCATCCCTCGGATTCCGAGGCCCGGGATTTGATAGAGGTACTCAAGAAAGCACTAGAGGGCGACCGTTTCCGCCTTTACCAGGGGGTAAGTTACCGCCATTTACTCGTCTGGAAGGGCGGAAGACGCGAAGTAAACTGGGAGAATATAAACCTGACCCCTCCGCACGATATATCGGGGGAAAAAGTTGGAGAATACCTTCCTCGGGGAGAAGGATCCGATGCCCTCAAAAGTATACAGAGCGAGGGTAAAGAGCTCCTCGATGATAAGACGGGGGAAGTCAACGGTATCTGGCTCTGGGGCGCGGGCATTAAGCCTGAAATTCCGTCCTTCCAGGCACGTTACGGTCTCGACGGAGCCGTGGTCAGTGCGGTCGACCTTATTAAAGGAATAGGGAGCTACGCCGGGCTGGAGCCGGTGGAAGTGGAGGGCGCGACCGGGTTCATCGATACTAACTACGAAGGCAAAGTCCGGGCGGTACTGGAAGAGCTGGAGGAAGAAAGTCTCGTCTATCTCCATATAGAGGCGCCGGACGAAGCGTCGCACATGGGGGAACTCGAGCTCAAACTGGAGGCCATAGAAAAGGTGGATAAACTCGTTCTCGGTCCTCTGATTGCAGAGCTGGAGGAAGAACCCGACGCGAAGTTATTGCTGGCGACGGACCACCTAACCGGGGTCGAGTCGGGAACTCACGAACGTGGGTCCGTTCCTTTTGCTTTCTCCGAACCGGAACCCGGAAAAGCCGAAAAGGGACCGGGGTTTTACGAGAAGGCGGCTCGAAAAAATGGGTTAAGGCTTTCTGGCGGACCCGAGCTAATGGAATTGTTTCTTTCGGAGGGGTGAATTTATGATTGAAATTTCTAATAAAAAGACTTCAGGTTCTAGAGAAAGGGTCCCGATCGTCCAGCTCGGAGCTGGAACCGTCGGGCTGGAATTAATGAAGCTCGTTAGAAAGGCAAAACGTCCACCTGAAAGGGAAGCCGGGTGCAGTTACGTAGGTATCGCCGATAGTACCGGGTTGGTGATGAACGGGAAGGGTTTATCCGAAGGGTACCTTGAAGAAGT
>CAZWZR010000218.1:0-2924 GCA_964638365.1 uncultured Thermotogae bacterium
GAAATGGCAAGCAGTGTCAACGCGGTTTGTTCGGGATTTACTACCGGCCGGGCGCAGGGACCCGGCCTGCTAATGGTAAGCGAAATTTCCCCGAAGGTGAAAGATCTGAGTAAAAGTGATTATTTTACTGGATTAACGAGAAGGAACCAGATAAGGTCTCTACCATTAAAAACGAGGAATGAAGTGAAGGAAACCTACTACCCTTTTTCTCTAGCCGATTGTTTCTTCCGCTGTTTCTTTTCCCTTTTCGTACTGTTCTTCGGTGGCGCCAATCTCCACGTTTTTCTTCTTTGCCAGCCTGTAGATCTCATGGACGGATTGATTTAAGATCTCCGCGCCTCTGGAAACGGAAAGCCTTCCCCCGGAGATCAACTCAAGGACGTACTGTTCAGCCCCTTCGTACATTAGCTGTCTTAATGCAGTGGACCTATCTACCTTTTCCTCTTTTGATCTAGCTTCCGCCAGGTCCAACAGGTTGTCCGGTACTCGAAGCGGGTACGGCTTTTTCGCCATTTTAGTCACCTCCACCTTTTTAATTCTTCTAGCGCGGTTTGATACGAACTATCTCGGATTAAATCCTTGATCTTATTTAACCCCCTTTTGGCTTTACCCGCTGTAATTATTCCCTTTTCTGCCATAGCGACTATGACGTTGGCAGGGGTCATAAAGGCCACATTTTGGGACTCGCCCTCTTGGTTGTATTTAACGAGCAGGTTTAAAAAGGTCCTATCGTCCGAGATAACTGCGTCCCCTTCCTCCTGGAAGTAGAGTCGCAACGTCTGCTTTTCTCCCTTGCCTAGAGTGGTTGGGTCTTTTTCAAGACTTACCGAGAAAGTCCCGTAGTCTGCTTCGGGTAATTGACTTTGTTAACTAAAATATGATTGTTGAATAATTATTAAACACCGGGTATTTAGTAAACACGTAAACATCCGACCAGTCCTCGTTAAATTACTACCCATAATTGGCTGAACCCTACGGTAATCCGACTTTTTGAAGGCATTTTGACATTTTGTATTTCTTCTATAGTTAGTTAAATCGCTTCCAAATGCTTCTTTTTTTAGCTATCTTTCCACTTAAAAAGCCCTCAGCGAACATTTACTCAAGATGACGCTCGAGGTAGTTCTGAATAGTAGAGTTTACTTTATCAAATTCCGGCTTAGAAGAGGTCAATCGATCTAAAGCTCTGTCCCAATAAGCCCTAATGTCTTCGGTTTGATCAAAAAATTTATTCATATCTATTTCAACTTCGCTGTTTTTGGATTTTTCCAATAACGCGTTATTAACTTTCTTCTCACTAAAATCTTTGAGAGTAATCAATTGGTAAAGGTCAAAGTAATCTCTTGCCCTTGCTCTTTGAAACAGGCTTCTCAATTTTTCCACAAAGATTTCCTCAACTGAGTATACCTGGACGACAAATTCCGGTATGTCTTCAAAGCTATGGTCGATTTTTTGAACAGAGAAATATATTTCTTCTCCACTAAATACGTCCAAGCTAGTCGTATTTTTCTGCTGAAGAATCGCGTCATATTGAACTTTTATTTGAGCATATTCCGGATTAGCGTGGAAACTCCTTATATCAAACTCGATCCCGGACTCTGCTGTCACCTCATCCAGCCCCTTCCTCAAAATACGCTGTAAATTGTTAAACTCTTCAAAGCCACTTCCCCTGAAAGTAAAGTCCAAATCTTCCGAGAAGCGCCATCTTTCAGGGAAGTGTATCTTGCTTAAAGCTGTACCGCCTTTGAACACCAGATTGTTTTTCAACTCGCCGGTAAATATTGCTCTCAGAATCCAGGAGTTGACGTAATCTTTCTCCGTTAACCCCACTCCCGAATTTTGTTCTCTGGCCAGAGTTCGTAATCTAGCTTCAGAAATCATCTTCCCTGGCTCCACTTAATTATTTTCTCTCCTGGCACATTTACTTTAACTCTCCATTTTCTTCTAAGCGTCCCTTTGTCTTCCTTGGTGGTATCCAGCAGCGCAAAACCCGTCGTGAAGTTGTCCTCAATTTTTTTTCTAAGCTTTTTTGACAATTCAATCTCTAGTAAATCTAGAAGGTACAACAGTCTTTTCAGCACAGAGCCGTTATCTAACTTTACAGCGTACCCCACAAGCTTCTCCATGGATATTTCACCTTCTGCATTTACAAATGCTTTGCCTACCTCTTCTAAGCCCCCGCTGTATTCCAGGTGGTCAAGAGAGTCTACTAAAGTTTTCTCCGGAGAGGAAATTCTAATTTCTCCCCCGGCAAGAGAATATTTCTTGAATCCGAAGAACTTATTCTCGGTCAAAGTCACGAATTTATAATCTACTCCGTGTAACTCTAAATCTCTTTTTCTTTTCGTGGTTGCTACAAAAACCGTATAAGGAACCTGTTCCGTGAGATCGTGAAAGTTCAGCGCTGTCCAGTACCCAATATAATAAGGATCGATTAACTGAGAAGCGATAAGAAACTCGTGTTCCGTATATATCCCCTTTTCCCCCGCCTCAAGAGGGACAATAAGGTATTTACCCCGTTCAATTCTCTCCAACCACTTCTTCTTTGATAAATCCGAGGCTATCCTCCTGGCATTGTCATGAGAACAATCAACAGTGTTTTCAATATCTTCAATAGTTATAAAGCGCTTGCCGGAGGAAGAAAGTTTCGCCAAAGTATATGTTTCCTTCTTGGATAATCCTTTTTTTAAATCCTCCGTTTTCTCTTTCATATTACCACTCCGCTCTAATTGTTATAATTTATGTTCAAATAGTGATTATTACTATCACTTTAATTACTTATATGTTAACAAAAAGCCACCAAAAATAAAACCTTACTTAAGTAGCTAATTCTAAAGTTTGAAATGTCTGCCTGGCCAAAAAGTGGTGTTTTGGCACTTAACTAGTGGGACTGGAAAGTTTAAATAACAAATAAGGGCATTTATTGT
>CAZWZR010000219.1:0-2922 GCA_964638365.1 uncultured Thermotogae bacterium
GCTTTCCCCATACTTTTTTGAGGTGGTAAAAATGCTTCTTTCAGGAGAGGAGGCAAAAAAGTACGTAGACGGGATCATTCACGAGGAAACACAGCTTTCCGAGAACGGAGTCGACCTGACTGTCGACAAAGTGGCCACTCCGGAGACCCCGACCGATCTGGATTTCGGCGGCGGAGAGGAAAGTATCGGAGAGGCCAGGCAACTAACTCCGACAAAGAGAAACGAGGACGATAAGTACGGCTGGTGGAACCTCGATGAAGGGCTGTATATAATTGATTTTAACGAAGAAGTAAAAGTAGATGGCGGTACGGGTACGGTGGTCCCCCTGAGCAGGTTAACGAACGGGGGCTCTTTTCACGCTCCTATGGTTTTTAGCGGATCGCTGGAAAGCAAGCCCGTACTCTCGGTGAACTCTGCCGGGTTAAACCTGAAGGAGAACGCCAGAATCAGTCGTTTACTCGTCCGGAGGTAACTTGGGCAACCTGGGTTATTTTTTAATCGTATTTGGCGTCTTTCTCCTGGATCGCGGTAGCAAGTTTCTGGTCAGCAGTGGGTACCGGAGCGGTGCACGAATATTCTTTCGAAAGGGTTTCTTCTCCCTCCGGTACGTCAAGAATACGGGAGGGGCATTTGGCCTGTTTCCGAGAAAGAGCCACGTGTTTTTGATCGTTACCCTGATAGCCGTGGGCTTGTTGGTTTACCTGCTTTTCTTCTCGGAGGTCCGGCACGACCTCGCGAACCTGGGGCTGGCACTGCTCCTGGGTGGATCTTTAGGTAACCTGGTCGACAGGGTACTCTCCGGCGGGGTGATAGATTTCCTTCAGCTAGGTAATACCCCCGTATTCAACCTGGCCGATATCGCCATAGTCACGGGTTCCGGTTTGATAATTTTCGTTCTTGCGGGAGGGCCGAAGTTAGTTGGAAGCTAAAGACTCAGGCAAGCTGATAGTTTTCGAGGGGCTTGACGGGTCAGGGACGACGACTCAGTCCGGTTTACTCTCCAAACACCTTGAGGATAAGGGTTTTTCCGTTACGGAGGTGGAAGAGCCGGGTGGAACGGAGCTGGGACGCGAAGTTAGGCAACTCCTGCTGGAGGACCGAGGTATAGAAATCGAGCCGCTCAGCGAACTGCTGCTTTACGAGGTTTCAAGGGCGCAACTCGTGCGTCAGAAAATAGTTCCCGGCCTCAACCAGGGGGAGATCATTATCTCGGACCGCTTCGCCATCTCATCCGTCGCCTACCAGGGTTATGGCAGGGGAATTCCGATAGACAGGGTAAAAAAGCTAAACGAAGTGGCAGTAAACGACGTGGCTCCGGACGTGACCTTTTTCCTGGACATCGAACTCGATGAACGCGAGGAGAGGACGCTGGGAAAGGAGCCGGACAGAATAGAAAAAGAAAAGCTGGCATTCTACGAGCGCGTCAGGCAGGGTTACCTGAAGGAGATCAAATCGGCTTCGGATGCCGTGGTAATCGACGGCTCCTTGCCAAAAGAGGAGATTTCGAGTAAAGTAAATTCCGTGGTTGATAAAATTCTTTGAATTTAACATCAGAAGATAAAGACGATAAGTTATCATAAAAATATTAGGAGGTTAAAAAAGTGAGTGATCAGGAACCAGACGTAGGGACGGAAAGCCCTGCTGAAATCGACTTCAAGTGCGATACCGAGGACCTCATTTACGGGATGGATGTCGTCAAGCGAAGCATAGGGTCCGGTCGCGACATGCCGATCCTTTCAGGGGTAAAACTGGAAATCAGGGAAGACGAATTAAAGCTGACCTCGACGGACCTGGAGATGACGACCCGGTGTACGATCCCTATTACCAATATGAAGGATTCCGCTACGGTCGTGCTCAAAGGGGACGTGATGGCCAAGATAATGCAGAGGATTCCCGAAGAAGGAGAAGTCAGGCTGACTTCGGATCCCGAGGAAAACCAGAAGGTGGAGCTTTCTTCCGGCCAGATTAATTTCGATCTGTTTCAGCTCTCGACCGAAGACTACCCGGAAATCGACGAGCTCCCGGAAGACCCGGTAGCCACCATGGACGCAAACGAACTTTCGGAGGCGATCAAACAGACCACGTTCGCCGCTCTGAAGGCGAAAGAGACAACCAGGCTCTCCTTGACCGGAGTGAACACGATCTTCGGAGAGGACCAGCTAAAAATGATCGCTACCAACGGCTACAGGATGTCAATCAAGACCGTACCTTTTTCGGATGTCGATGAGAAGACGACGCTTTTGATCGAGTCCAGTGCTCTGTCGGAACTCGACCGTATACTCTCGGGAACGGAGTCGGACGAAGTAACCATTTACTCCTCCAAGTCGGAGGTCTTTTTCGCTGCCGACGACGTAGTATTCTCCGATAAATTAATCATGGAGGAGTTCCCGGAATACGAGGCGGTAATTCCGGAGGATAATGAGCTCCCGCTGAAACTGAATCGGGGCAAGGCCTTAGACACCCTGGCCCGGGCGGAGATTACGGCATCCGAGGAATCGGGAGCCGTCCAGCTCACCGCGGAAGAAGGCTCGGATGGGTTAACGATATACTCCTCCTCTCCCGAAAAAGGCGAACTGGAAGAAATCATCGACCTGCTGGAACCCAGCAAGGGGGACGTGGAGGTCTCTTTCAAGGCCGAGTTCCTGATCGATGCCCTGCGGCGTATGAGCAGCGAGGAAGTGGTGCTATGGTTGCTGGACTCGGACACGGCAGGGTTGCTGGAGCCGGCTGAAGGAGAAGGGGATTTCATCTACGTCTGTATGCCGATATCGGCGGAACAATAGCTCAAAGAGAGAACTACCTTTTTACTGAGTGGTCTTTGGCTGGTTTCATAGTGTAGCGCTTTGTGTGTAAAAAATTAGCTTTGGAAACCGTTCAGGAAAATCCCATCGGAGGCGAAGCGGGCACGGTTCCACCCTTTCG
>CAZWZR010000220.1:0-2519 GCA_964638365.1 uncultured Thermotogae bacterium
CCATCATGTTGCCTGCAGAGTTTCGACCGCACATCATTTGGTCCGAACCCATATGTTGAGCGGTGTAGTCGATGGAGTTTCCGGTCCTTCGATTTCGACTCCTCATCATTCCTCGCCCCTGTACGTAGTTTCCTGCCTGTCGAGTGTTAATTCTTTCAGTCATGGTCTCGCTTATCGCGAAACCTCCTCCAGCTAAAAGCCCCAGACCCAGTACTCCTACCAGTACTCCGATTAAAACTCTTTCCCTCATTGTTACCTCCTACCCACCCGATATCAGAGGAGTGGGAAATAAAAATTATCCTGGATCGTCTCCGCCCGGTACTACCTCGTGATCTCTTCTTTTCTCCTCCGGTACTCTTCTTCGTCGATTTCGCCTTCCGCGAACCGTTGGTCTAGAATTCTTAACGCGTCTTTTTCGGTCCCGTTTGACCGAGTTGAGTTCTTATTTTCTCCGCTATCGGTTAATTCCTTTACCAGAAATACAAGAACAAAAGCTATCAGTGCCCAAAAAATGAACATGAAAATTCCTCCTCCAGCTCCCCACATTCCAAGTGGCCTCATCATCTTATCTCACCTCTAAGTGTTTTTAGTAATTATTAAACCCACCCCTGGTGGGGTATAAAAGCTTATACCGACTCTGCAAACATTTCAAGCGAAGGGATATTTTAGTAAATCTCCCGATCACCTTGATATTATGCATGCGGCCACATAAATTTTATCTGTTATTCGGGGGCACTCCCCCTGGGGTGGGATTAGTTTACGGCAAAACCATTGACAACCGGACCATTAAAAGGGGTCGGTAGTGGGGGAACTTAAATCCATTTTATTACGTGACTGGTCCTGATTGGTCTGAGAACAAGAATTCTAATTTAGTCGTCAACCGAAGTAAGACAGTATTTAACTACTAAGTAATTCAGTGAGGGGGTAGAAATTTTCAATGAACTTTTCTAAAAGAGCTATTTTGATTGGTGGAGCTGTAGCCATCGCCGTTCTATTACTGGCGGTCTTCCTTATCTCCGACCTGGGGACATTAGGAACATCTGCCGGAGAAATAGTTTTGGAGCCGGGCAAGTATGACCTCGGGGACGTACCCTACGGTGGGGGAATAGTCCAGCGGGACTTTACCTTGAAAAACCAGGGAGAGGTGAAGCTAGAGGTAAATTCAGTCGAAACCTCCTGTGGCTGTACGGAAGCACGGCTAATTTATGAGGGGGATAGGAGCGCAAGATTCGGTATGCATCCCAACAACGAAACCTGGTCCGAAACCATACCTCCAGGCGAGAAAGCTACTTTAAGAGTCTTTTATGACCCGGCCGCTCATGGTCCCGAGGGAATTGGTCCTTTCCGCAGGGCGATCTGGATAGAATCGAGCGATTCGGATCAGGAAAAGTCCGAAGTCACTATCCAGGGAAGCGTAACCAGTTAAGAGAGCAAACTTAGCATTTGTTTTGACCAGAGGCACAACAGGTTTAATAGCTAACTCACTAAAACTTCGGGAGGAAATAATGTTATCAAGTTTTTTAATTACATTCAGAGAAGCCCTGGAAGCTGCATTACTTATTGGAATCATGGTGGCTTACCTCTCCAAAATAGACAAAGGGCAGTTCAATAAATACATTTACATCGGCGCCACAGTAGCAATCGGCGCGAGCGGATTACTCGGATGGTTGTTTTTTTCTGCCGCTACTTCTCTGGGAGAAACTCAGCAGGAAATTTTTGAAGGGATCGCTTCCCTTTCCGCAGCAGTTGTCTTAACTTACGTTATCGTCTGGATGACCCGTACTTCTCAAGTCATTAAGGATAGGATCGAACGAAAAATCGATACATCGCTGACCCGAGGGAAACTTTTCGGCCTGGTATCAGTTGCCTTCCTGGCAGTTTTCAGGGAAGGGGTTGAGACCGTGCTTCTGATTGGGACTCTCGCAGTTCGCTCACCTTATAGGACTGTAATCGGGTTCGGTACCGGCTTAGTAGTGGTATTGTTGATCTCTATTTTGGCCTTTCGGGGAGTCTATCTACTGGACCTGGAGAGCTTCTTCAAGACGACCAGCCTCATCCTGGTCTTCTTTGCAGCAGGTCTCGTCGCGTATGGAGTCCACGAACTGAACGAGGTAGGTCTGATAGCTCCTGTCATCGAACACCTCTGGAACATCAACTTCATAATAAACGAGGACGGGGTCTTTGGTTCCATCCTTACCGCGTTATTTGGCTACAACGGGAATCCGTCGCTCACGGAAGTACTCTCGTACGCTTTTTACTGGCTGACTGCAGGAGCTTACGTGCTGGTGGCGATTTTTAGGCCGTCAATAGGGGCAAATCCCTCGGAAACATAACTTCTTGGAATTAAATAGCCTCTACAGTGTAGTAGCTTTTTGAAATAAGATTAAAAACGGCAAAACTTGGATCCAAGATATCCCAATAGTTCAAATCCCCACGATATCGAAGGTATCTTTAGTGGTTTCGCTGGAGTCAGCCCTATGATTTTTACTTCAAGCTTTTAAATATATTTAGCTAGTTAG
>CAZWZR010000220.1:2540-2907 GCA_964638365.1 uncultured Thermotogae bacterium
ATAACCACAAGCAGTATCAATTTAGAGATCGAGCTCCATTTTCCCCGAGATATTAACCATGAGACCTATCCTATCGTAATCTGCAACACACCAGGGCCCGGAAGGGTTCGCTATTGAAAATACTGACTCCTCACTGGTTGCAATCAAGGCAAAATCTTTAAAACTTACCAATTGAAATAACCAAGTCCCTGACTCTAACCAGGGATTTCAAACACTTTATGACCCAACCAAGGAGGTAATCATGACTCGGACCCTGAAAGCCTCGCTCTTGATTACGTTGCTTGGTGTCATTTTGGTTTCAGCTCCCGGCCTAAACGGATTATCACTAACGAAAACGGAACGGCGGAGGAGCTAAAGCCTGTTCTGG
>CAZWZR010000221.1:0-2898 GCA_964638365.1 uncultured Thermotogae bacterium
ACTATCCTTCCGAGTAAAAAGGGAGTCAGGTCCTTTCCGGTAACGTCTTTGTTTTCCGCCTCTTCAAGTGTTTCGTCAATTAGCGAGTTCATCCTGGAGAACTCGATCTCGTCTTCTTCGGGAACAGGGTTGGCTATCATAACCCCGCCATCCAGGTCCAGTTCCAGCCGGGAAAGTATAATCTTCGCTACCTCTTCCGGATTATCCACCCTGTAATCGACGTTAAATCCGCTCTCCCTGGAATAAAAAGCAGGAAACTCCTGGGTTTCGTAACCCAGTACCGGTACGCCGTAGGTCTCCAACCTTTCAAGCGTCACACCAATATCAAGGATCGACTTCACTCCAGCGGAAACGACACCTACCGTTGAGACAGCTAGCTGCCTCAGGTCCGCTGAGATGTCAAACGACCCGGACCAACCTCTATGCACACCCCCAACTCCGCCAGTCACGAAAAGGTTTATTCCGGCCTTTTCTGCAATTACAGTTGTTCCTGCGACGGTCGTGGCGCCATGTAAACCCCTGGCCAGAACTACCGGTAAATCCCTTCGGCTAACCTTTTCGACTTCATCCGACTCCGCCAGAAGTTGAATTTCATCCTCCGACAGACCGACTTTCACTTCCCCGTCGACGATACCGATAGTGGCTGGCACGGCTCCATTCTTTCTAACCAGCTCCTCTACTTCGATGGCAGTTTGAACGTTATCCGGATAGGGCATACCGTGAGCTATAATGGTTGACTCAAGTGCTACAACGGGTTTATCCCTGGCAAGAGCCTCTTTGACTTCTCTTTTATAGTTAAAAGTGTTCATCAATACCCCCTCCTCAAGCTTCCAGTGCCGATTTTAAATCCAGGTTCACCGTTCTCCTGGACTTGATTGCCTCCGAGGCCGCCGCCGTTCCCAGATCTAACCCAGCCAGCATACTGTTACCCCCAAGCAGCGCATAAATCATTGCCGCGGTCAGAGTATCTCCGGCGCCAGTGGTATCCTTTATCTCTTCATTGGGTACGGGAACCGGGTTAAACCGGCGAACCGTTTTCCCGGTGACTAGCGCTAGCCCATCGTCTCCGGAGGTAACCACAACGGATAGTCCCAGGTCCAGGGTTCGTAAAGAGCCCTGAACTTTCCCCGCCAGAGGTTCTAAATCGTTGGTCTGTAGATCCTCTAGCCCGAAAAGGGCGCGGACTTCATCTTCGTTAGGCGTTATTATATCCACCTGATCAAGGTGGTCCCTTAATTTGACTGCCTTGTCCACCGAGACGGGGTCTGCCACCACGGTTGTATCCGCCCTGCCTTGAAGGATAGAAAACAGTTTCTCCAGAGTTTGTCTTCCAGGGTTGGCATCCAGAGCCAGAATTTCGGACCTCTCTATCAAACTACGGTTTCTCTCCAGATAGGTTGGCGTGACCTCGCTCATAACCTCCATGTCGGAAATAGCTCCCACCATTTCACCGGTTTCGTCGTGTAGTACCAGGTATCGACCTGTGCCATGTCTGGAAGAACGAATCACTCGCGAGAGATCCAGCGCGTCCTTATCGGTTTTTTGGACCAGTTCATTCCCATAATGATCGTCGCCTACAGCGGCCAGGAGCGAAGTAGGTACTCCCAACAAACCAAGATTCTCGGCGATATTCCTTGCTACCCCTCCCAGCCTCTCAATGACTTCTCCGGGATTTGACGTCCGGGGTAGGTAGTTGCCCTCGGGGTAACCTTTGAGGTCGATGTTACTTCCACCGATAACGACGGCTTTCCCTTTAGGTTTACTCATTTGTCGTTTGCGTTACCGGGTCGAGTATCTGACTTCGGAAAAATTTTAGTTTTCATGGGGTCAAGATTATTTTATAAGCCCAGTATTTCGAGGAGAACCATGGTAAGTCCAAGCAGGAGTCCCGTCAAGATTATAACCGGAGTGGTTTCTGCTTTTATTAATTTTGGAATAGTAATATCTCCTCTATTATCCCCTTCTATGAAACGATTAATTCGTGGATATAAATGTGCGAAAGCACCAGATCCTGCTACCATCCCGACGGCCCCGAAGAGAGCGTGGATGGAACCTCCTCCGATGGCTCCGACCAAAGTCCCCGGACAATAACCCAGCAACGCAAAACCCACTCCAAATACCAGTCCCCCTATAATCTGGCTTTTAGGTTTGAATGGCTTTACCCTCGAGTCCACCAGGCCTCTATTTGCAAGCAGATGAAACCCCACGGAGCCAACGATTATCGCGCTAAAGATTATTTTTAGGACGGTAAAATCCCGCAATAATAGCTGATTCACCAGCACGTCGTATTCCGTGGCTCCACCTTTATCCAGCAGAAATCCGAATAAAAACCCAACGACAAGAGCAGTAACCAGCCTGAGACTTCTCTTCTCGCGGAATTCCTTAAGCATTAGATACCCCCGAAGACTACGTAAAGCAGAAAAGCCGTCACGGTACCTCCGGCGAAAAAGCAGAATAGCGCCAGCCAGCTACTTACGGCCAGCTGCAGCGTGCCGCTGATCCCGTGGCCGCTCGTGCAGCCCCCGGCCATCCTTGCTCCGAGCCCGACAAGCAAGCCACCCAGTACCGCATCAAAAGACCTCCAGAGGAAACTGGCATCAAAAGCATCCCTCCAGAGAACCGGAACCATTTCTATACTCAGGGAACCGGAAAGCCAGGAAGAAACTAATGCACCAAGCAGAACTCCCGCAAGTAAAACCACTTCCCATCCGATTTTTGGAACGAATTGACGATAATACTCGTTCGTTTCGGTCTTTTCGCCCGAGAATAGCTTTTCACCGAGACCGCTCACCCTTACGTATGCCGTGGAGCAACCGATCGGACGATTTGATAAGACGAAACTAACCAGTACAAGTACTCCAATACCAGCTCCCACCCCGTAAGGAGACCAGCGAGATA
>CAZWZR010000222.1:0-2876 GCA_964638365.1 uncultured Thermotogae bacterium
AGCTCATCTGGGTGCTGGACCAAGTTCCGCCTGTAAAATATCCTTTACGGTTAACCCTCTGCTTCTGGTTTAAATGTTGAAACCGCTCCGCTCGGGTTTAAGAAAGGAAGAGCTATTCCTACCTCGACAGAGAGGCCGTTTCCTGAAGAACACCTATTTCAATTGATTTAGTTCCATTGAAAGGCTATTTTTATAGGAGATTCGGGGAAGTGGTTGAGAATGTTACCTGGTTATTTTTAAAAACTCGGTTCTGAGATTGTGATTACAGGAGGTAATTGAAGGCGATGGTGGGTCAGTTATGAGTGATGGATTGAGTAAAATTTTGCTGACAACCTTGGCTATGGTCTTCGTGATTTCTTTTGCCTTTGCCGCCAGTGCGGCAGAAAACGAGGTGGTCCTCTACTTCTTCAAATCAGAGGGCTGCCCGTACTGCGCCAGAGAAGAGCCCTTCCTCGAAGAACTGGAGGAGGATTATCCTTCCTTGAGGGTCGTGGACAAGGAGATATCTAACAGCCAGAAAAACGTCGAGTTGCTCAAGGATATGGGTGAGGAATACGGCAGGCAGATAAGGGGTGTTCCGGCCACTTTCGTCGGAGAGGATGTCTGGGTGGGCTTTTCGGAGGAGATCGCGAACCAGATAGAAAGGAAGGTCGAGTCCTGTAAGACGGAAAGCTGCGTCAATCCGATAGTAAAACTCAAAGGGGAAGAGGCTGCGCCGGAGACGACTCAAGAAAACCGGAACGAGACGATCAGCCTACCGTTTGTCGGTTCGGTCGACCTCTCGTCCACCTCCGCCTTCATGTCGACCGCCCTGATTGCCTTCGTTGATGGTTTTAACCCGTGCTCCCTCTGGGTGCTGACTTTCCTGCTGGGCCTCTTGATTTATACCAAGTCACGAAAAAAGATAATCATTGTAGGGTTGACCTTCCTGACCATTACCGCGGCGACCTATGGGTTGTTCATCCTCGGTCTGTTCAGTGCCTTCCAGTACATCGGTCAGCTCCTCTGGATTCGGGTGCTGGTAGCAGTTATAGCCTTCTCATTTGGATTGGTGAACGTCAAGGACTACTTCTGGTTTAAACAGGGGTTCTCGTTCACCATCCCGGAGAAGGTAAAGCCGAAGATAGCCGACAGGTTCCGATCCCTGACTCAGAAAGGTCGTTCTCTGACGGCTCTGCTTGGCGCCACGGTTCTTATGGGGCTGGGGATTACGCTGGCGGAGCTTCCCTGCACAGCGGGCTTTCCGGTCGTGTGGACCGGAATTCTGAATACTCAGGGTGTTTCGGGGTCGACCTTCGCCGTCCTCTTCGTTCTCTACATGGTCATTTATCTGCTCGACGAGCTCCTGGTATTCGGCACTGTAAGCATCACCCTTCAGTCGAGCAAGCTTCAGGAGGAGCATGGTCGGGTGCTGAAGCTGGTCGGGGGCACTTTAATGCTGACTCTCGCCGGCAGCTTCCTCTTCGCGCCGGAGCTAATGAATAGCCTGACCGGGACTCTGATCGTCTTTGCCGCTGCGATCTTCGGATCACTTGCCCTGATCGCCTTACGGGAGAAAGTGATCCCCTGGTTGCAGGACGAGGGCCGAAATTAGTAGCGCTACCGGTGGACACGTCCACCGAGTGATGGAGCAGGTGGACGTCCTTTCCTACAGGCTGGGAGCCTTAACGTTTAAAACGGAGAACTGTTGCCCCTGATCGGCCCGAAGAGACATCTCCGTCTCAGGTGGACAGGGAACGATATCTTTTTCCTCGACTACAGCCTTATCGTCGCTGATTTCAATGGTTCCGCTTCCCGAAACCACGTAGAAGAATACGTTCACCGGAACTGAATGCGTGGGGACTTCGTCACCGGATTTTAGATTTAAGTTCATGATCTGGAGATCGTCGTTCTTCAAAAGTTGTTTTGATTCTACACCGCGTTTGTTCGTCTTTCCTTCGATCTCGTCCATCCTTATCACTTTCATGATTTCACCTCTATATTGTATTGTGGATATTGGTTTTCCGATAATTGAACGAATCAAAAGTTTCCTGAGCTTACAGGTACCCACGAGTTTTAAGTCTTATAAAATGAACATTTATGCCAGTTTTGACAACACAAAAAGACCTCTCTCATTTATGCTCTCTATTGCTTTAAGTTTAAATCCATATTTAAGTAGTTTGTTTCCGACTTTTTCTTCTCTGTCTGCCAGAAACCCACCACCTTTTGACAGGCTAATTAAAAAGTATCCTCCCTCTTTTAAAGATCGTTTGACTTCTGAAAAAGAGAAAGGGGCATTGGATACAGTTATTAAATCAAATGTATTATTTTCATAAGGAAGGTCATATATATCTCCCTCGATAAATTTGATGTTATTTAATTCCCTTTTTTCAGCTTTTTTTCTAGCCTTCTCCACCATCCCTTCTGAAATATCAACCCCTTCAACTCTTGCATCGTTTAAATTTTCTGCAAAATAAATAGACGCTGCTCCTGTACCCGTTCCCAAATCCAGCACTTTCCGGGGTTGATCCTGTTCGAGTTCTAGATATTTAGTTAAACCCCGCTTAAAAGGCTCCTTATATTTATCGTCAATAGCCACTTTGGTATCGTAATCAACCTTTCCCACTAAATGAAGAAATGGTATTCTAATGAATTTTTTTACAAAACCCTTATCCAAAAAAGATGGATAATTAAAAACAAACCTCAGTAATAAATCAAAGATTACTAATTTTCCCTTATTCAAAAAAATTCCTCCTTTAACCCGTGGTGCTTAGTGGTCCAAGATCCCCCTTCTCTAGGGGAGGCTATTGACACGACTGTGCATAGAAACCTTCACTTTAAGGCCGGGAAACCAACTACGTATTTTCCTGAACTCTCAGGGAACCAGTCCTATCGAT
>CAZWZR010000223.1:0-2849 GCA_964638365.1 uncultured Thermotogae bacterium
AAAATGAAGAAAGGGTGGAGAGCGAGGCCGAGATCGGAAGGGGCGATTTCCACGCTGGGGAAATCGCCCCCGATTTTATCGACGGAAGAGCAAAAGCTGGGCTCACGCTTTTTATCCTCATCATTATTAGAAGAAATCTCTTTTTTTGGCTAAAACCTTCCAGCTCATATTGTAATTATGGAGGTCTAAAGACCTCCGCTACAATTATCAGATGTTTATTTCAGATATGCTCGCCGATATTCGTTTATCTATAAAGCAAGAACAGATTGAGCAAACGTCCATAAAACCGTCCTCAGATTATACGTAATTTCGTGGATCGGTGATTTTACCTTCTATCGCCGAAGCCATAACCGTAGCCGGGGAGCCAAGATAAATGCCCGCGCTTTCGTTGCCCATTCTCCCCTTGAAGTTACGATTGGCCGTGGAAATGACCGTTTCGTCATCAGCGGGTATTCCGTTGTGAGTTCCCAGGCAGGGACCACAGCCGGGTGCAATTACGGACGCACCGGCTTCTGTCAAAGTATTGAGTATTCCCTGGTCCATGGCTTTCTGGTAGATATCCTGAGAAGCAGCGGCTACGATGAATCTGACGTCGTCCGCGACTTCGTTTCCTTCAGCTATCTTTGCCGCTTCTTTCAGATCCTCGAGTCTGCCGTTGGTGCACGTGCCGACGAAGGCCTGATCTATATCGGTTCCTTCCAGTTCGGCCAGGGGAGAGACGTTGTCGACTTCGTGGGGAGCGGCCACTGACGGTCCTATGTCTCCCAGATCTATATCCAGTATTTCTTCATAGTCAGCATTTCCGTCCGGCTCCACCGGATTGGGCTCCTTGTTGGAGTGCTTCGATACCCAGTCCAGGGCTTTCTCGTCCGGTTCCATTATCCCCGCTTTGCCGCCGAGCTCGATTGCCATGTTGGAGACCGTGAACCGGGCGGGAATGCTTAGTGATTTCAGCCCTTCTCCACCGTACTCAAGTGTTTTGTAGGTCGCGCCGTCGGCGGTAAGTTCTCCTGCCATGTAGAGTATAAGGTCCTTGGAGTACACGCCGTCGTTCAGTTCACCGTGCAGATTTACCCTGATAGTCTCCGGTACCTTAAACCACAGTTTCCCGGTGTGCAGGGCTGATGCCAGATCAGTAGCCCCTACACCGGTAGAAAAAGCATTTACCCCGCCGTAAGTTGTCGTGTGCGAGTCGGCTCCGACAACCAGGTCACCGGGGACCACGTGTCCTCCTTCCGGTACCAGCTGATGGCAGATGCCTTCGCCAGAGTCGTAAAGCTGTAAATCGCGTTCCTCGGCGAAGTCCCGTAGCTGGTTGTGTAGATTTGCCGCACCCGCAGTCGGCGGTGGTGCGCTGTGATCAATTACCATCACGACGTTTTCCGGTTTAGCTACCTTGCCGTTCTCGAGTTCGTGCCAGGCTTCAGTTACCAGGTGAAAGGTGCCGTCGTGAAACATCATCAAATCAAGATCGGCGACGACTATTTCGCCGGCTTCTACTTTCTTACCGGCTTTTTCGGTTAGTATCTTCTCCGAGATCGTCATACCAGTTTGTTCGGTCAAAGTTACGCTACCTCCTCTGCTTTCTTGTTCTGTTCTATTTCCATCTCTTCGTAGAGCGAAACCAGTTCTTTGTCGAAAAGTGCCCTTTTTAGTTCCACTGCCATGCTTCTTACTTTGGGAAGCAGGGCTTCGGCTTCTTCGTCGGAAAGCTCTATTCCGTATTCCTTCTCGAACTTGGCCAGTATAGCCTTTTTACCGGAGTGTTTGCCTATTACCAGCTGTCTTTCGGCTCCGACCTCTTGAGGTTTGAATGCCTCGTAGGTCTCGGAGTCCTTTAGCACGCCGTCGGTATGAATACCGGATTCGTGGGCAAAAGTATTTGAACCGACGATTGCCTTTGAAACTGGTAGGTCCTGAGCCGAAGCTTGAGCGACGTATTCGGAAAGTTCCAGGAAGTCGCTCGTGTTGAACCCGAGATCAATGTTCTCCAGGTGTTTGAGCGCCATCACTATTTCTTCGAGCGGTGCGTTGCCGGCCCGTTCTCCCAGGCCGTTTACCGTCGTCCCGACGTAATTTGCCCCGCCCTTTACTCCGGTTAGGGCATTTGCCGCTGCCAGCCCGAAGTCGTTGTGGGTATGCATTTCTATATCGATATCGACTTCACTTTTCAGGTTTTTTATTTCTTCATGGATCTCAAGCGGCGTCATTATACCGACGGTATCACAGTACCTGAGTCGGTCGGCCCCCGCCTCTTTGGCTCGCTTCGCGAACTCCACGAGGAATTCGAAATCGGAGCGTGTGGAGTCTTCGGCGTTGACAGAGACGTAAAGATCGTTTTCCTTAGCGTATTCCGTTGCCTTCGTCATGTGCTCCAGGACCCACTCGCGGGATTCGTTTAACTTCTTCTCTATATGGATGTCGGAAGTAGAGACGGAAACAGCCACGGCGTCCACACCGCACTTGAGGGATGACTTCACGTCGGAAACTACTGCCCGGTTCCAGCCCATTATACTGGCATCCAGGTCGGCATCGACGATCTTCTCTATAGATTCTCGTTCATCTCCTTCCATGACGGGTACGCCGGCTTCGATCTGATCTACCCCGACTCGATCCAGTAACTTGGCAATTCTGACCTTCTCTTCGTTGGCGAAAACGACACCCGCGGTCTGTTCTCCATCTCGCAGGGTCGTATCCACTATTTTTACTTCCCCCATTTTGGACCTCCTGTAAATTTAGACGCAAGAAAGTACCTTCGAATTTACCAACACTTGCCGAGAAAGCCCCAGGGCTTGCCCTGGGGATGAATCGGCTGGTGTTTGTCCAGCACTCAATTGAGCTTTGATGCT
>CAZWZR010000224.1:0-2842 GCA_964638365.1 uncultured Thermotogae bacterium
GGTGAAGCCGGACATGGACCTGTTTCCCCATGACTCCCCGTAAGATCGGCTATCCGATTGCTTCTCCAATACGCCCATCAGCTAGTTTACGAAAAATGCCTGTTGTTCATAAGCGTTTCGTCGAAATTGACCGCCCTACTCAAAGGTCTTACAATCTAGTTAGGTACTTTGACCGAAAGGAGGTAAGCTTCATGAGTCCAAGAAGTACGACGATTCTCCAGAAAACAACCTCCAGGGCAAAATTTGAATCAGTTTTTGCCTATATAGCCCTCTTTTGCTTTACCATAGGGTTAATTGGTTTTACCCCCGTCCTAACTGTGAGGGCCTCTTCCAGCGAAGGTTCGTTTACCAGCCGCCCAACTCAGTTTACAATAAGCGGAAACTCCGAAACCATCACCTATGCGGAATACGATAACGGGGGGCAATTTATGGAGCTGGCCGGGAACCTGACCGGGTTTAACATGGACGTCCGGCTACCTTTTTCAAATGACGTGATTGGCTGGGACTACCTGTTCGGTGAAGTCGGCGGGGGCTTTTCCTCCGGGCAGTTGCTCTACAACGGAGCTACCTGGGGCGGAGACCCCATCAACGACAGGCCTTCTAATGACCAAATATATAATTTAAGTGGGTCCATCGGAGGAACCTACGACGCCAATGATGTAGTTATAGAATCCTTCGCTGGGGCTTCGCTAAAGCGCTGGAATAACAAAATTGAAGATGGCTACCGACGGGAAATCACCCAGTATTTCTGGACAGGGGGAGCATCCTTGCGTTTTGGGCTGGGGAGAAACCTGGCGGTCGGAATAGGGGGAGAAGGGCGTAACCTGATCTCCGGCGCAGTCACCTCGTACTTAAGCGACGTGGACTCAAGCTACAACGACCCTACCGTAACTCAGGACGAGGGCTATGGAATCAAGGGATCACTGGATACCTGGTTTAATTTTCTCGGAACGACAGTAAAACTGGAAGCGTTCACCCGTTACCTGTATGTAGCCGACTCCGACTACGCAAGTTTGACCTCCGATGGAGCGGCCTACACCGAGGTTTACGAACCTCGAAACAAAACGACAATTTACGGGATAAGCGCAGGGTTGGTCTGGGGTTCAGTATAGATCACTCAAGCTTGTTTAATTCATCCTTGAGGATTTCGTAATGTTCCCGTTCTTTTGTAGCCAGATACCCCAGTAATCTGCGCACTTCCTTGGTTTCGAACTCGTCGATCAGCTCTCTGTAGAACTTCTCTGCGTCGCGCTCTCCGTACATGGCCTTTTCCATTAAATCCCTCGAATCCGTCCTCTGAGAAATTCCCACTGGAACCTCTAACATCGAACCTTCCGGTACGGGAATTTTCTCTCCGGGATAGAAATCTTCAAAAGTGGCCCGCAGCTCTTCTTCATGCCCTTCTTCTTGCTCTATGAACCTCTCTATTTTAGGTCCGGTTTCCTGAGGAAGGTCCTTCTCTAGCAGGTCACGATAGAATTCAGCCTCTTCTATTTCAGTCTTTACAGCTCTCCCGAGCAGCTCCTGAAGGGTAGCGTCAAAATCAAACAGATCAACATCAGACGTTCCTTTTTCTTTGCTCATTATTTACCTCCCAGTTATTCATTAAGTTGAAGCCCCAAATAGCCGGGGTATTTTACCTTAACCGTATTTTGAGCCTTTTTGTCACTAATTTAAATCTTAAGCCGGAACCGTTTTTCATTTGACACTCTTCCCCCCAAGTAGGGCCCTTAATTTTCCAACCTTTAATAATTTTTAATGAGAATGGGCCTTATTTCTAGCTCGGATGATATTTATGAATAACGCACTAAACTGCGGCTGAGGCTTAATTGCACTTACCAATAACAGTACTTATTTTTTTACTGTTTAACCAAGTATTGACGGCATTATAGTTGGAAGGAGTTTGAACGTCTACAGCTTTAAATTGCTCGAAGCCGTCTGTATCCTAAATTCCAGTGGCGAAGTTGTGTACCCGGTTAGTCGTATCTAATTTTGAGGGGCTTCAATTGCATCCGATAATAAGACGTAACGTCATTGCGATCTCTGCTCTTTTGGGTAGCCTGTTCTGGTTTATTGATGGTTTACTCGACTACTTTTTATTTTTCGAGGGCTCGCTTGTTGGAATCTTGTTTACTAACGTCCCTCCTCACGAATTGTACATTCGGTTGGTTTGGTTTTTCGGTCTATTACTGATCGGGGTTTTCTCCTCCCGAATAATCGAGGAACGGGAGGAGGCCCTGGAAGAAAAACGGGACCTGGAAGAGCTGCTCCGATCAGTCAGGAACGTCAACCAGCTGCTTGTCAAGGAAAATGAGAGGAAGGATCTCATCCATGAAACTTGTGAGATCCTGTACAAAACAAGGGGACTCAAACACGTATGGATCGCCCTGTTTGACGATTCGGAGAAACTGATCAGCGCTTCCCAATCCGGACTTGGGGAGAAGTTCGAACTAATGAGAAGGAAACTCAAGTCAGGCACTCTCCCGAAGAGGATAAGGCGTACTCTGGAGGAATCGACGACTATAATTACCAGAGGATCGGATGGTCACTCCGGGGATTGGCCGCTCGCGGATGAGTGCAGGGAGGCCACGACCGTTACTCACAGGCTAGAGCACAACTCTAAAGTCTACGGCATAATTTCTGCATGCCTGCCGGAAAAGGTCACCGACGAGGAGTTGGGCCTGCTAGACGAAGTCGCCGGGGACATAGCCTTCGGCCTTTACAACAAAGACGTGGAAGAGAAGAGAAAACGAGCTGTAGAAAAACTGAGTCGTTCGAGAAAGCAGTTCAGGAGGGCCGTACAGCTTGCCCCGTTCCCGATGATGATCCACGCCGAGGACGG
>CAZWZR010000225.1:0-2832 GCA_964638365.1 uncultured Thermotogae bacterium
CCTAACATAAAATTCATATTTAAAACACATAATTAAAATACCGGATTAGGTTTAATATCGTTCTTCTGGTGATCGTGTTATGACCCCGGACGAGAAAGACCGCAGTAGACAGGATGTCCGCCATGTCACTGCGTTCGTGGATAGACGGAAGGGTGTTTGTGAAGGGGCGGAATTGATCAAGGGCAGCAGAGTCCCTGTGTGGAAAGTAGTTAGGGCACATTTAAGAGGGTTATCAATCGGGGAGATACTCGAGGACTACTCGGAGCTGACTGAAGAAGATGTCAGAGGTGCTATCTCTTATTATTACTGTCACAGACGGAGAATAGAGCGGCAAATGAGTAATCATGAGTAGAGCGGTTAAGAACTCCTCAGTAGGGCGGAGCAGGATTTTTATCGGTAGTTTCATGTGATTATCTGTATGACTATAAAATTATGAAGCCTATTTCTAAATTTAGGTGGTTCTATGTACTGGGATACTCCAGGCAGTGAAAATACAGAGAGGACATTAAACCTGGCACTGGAAAGCTTGGAAGGTTCAGAGATCGAAGACGTGGTAATTGCTTCAAATACGGGTGAGACAGTCGAGAAATTTCTCGACTGCGCCGGGGGTATGAGGCTAAACCTTGTGTGTGTGACTCACCATGTTGGCTTTAGAAAGCCCGGTGGGGACGAGATGGAGCAGGGTGAAAGGGAGAAGTTGAAGAACAGAGACGTTGAAGTTCTGACAACAACTCACGCACTTGCCGGGGTCGATCGATCGATAAAAAACGAATACGGCGGACTGTATCCGGCGGAAATAATGGCAAATGCCCTCCGGATGTTGAGCCAAGGGGTAAAAGTTTCCGTTGAAATATCCATTATGGCTCTTGATGCCGGCCTGGTCCCTTATGGAGAGGAGATAATGGCAATCGGGGGCAGCGGGAGAGGGGCGGACACGGCATGTATAGTTCGCCCGGGACACTCCAACCAGGTATTTGAAACGGATGTACTTGAAGTACTATGTCGACCCAGAGAATCGTGACTTTGTGATTTTTAACGGTAACTTGACTGAAAATTGTCAATGGCAGAGCTGAAAATATATATTTGCGTATTTTCTTTAGATTTTTTTCGTAGAATCAAATCGACTTCAAACTTATTCCAAATTGACTTGAAAAATAAAGAACTGTTGATATAATAATTAGCAGAGTAATTGAGTTTCTGCTAATAAGGAAGTTAAGCTTAAATAAAACTTAATGTTAAGTTTCAGGATAGTTGAAATCTAAGTATGAGATAAAGGACCACGATATTTATCTTAGGTAATCGAACTTCTGGGTGCAAAGGGAGGTGACGCCCAATGGCAAAGTCCATGATCAACAATAGTAAAAACGATAGCCCTGTTCGCAGGTATTTTGACGAAGTAGAAGCAGGACCACTTCTTTCTCGTGAAGAGGAAAAAGAACTCGCAAAAAGAATAGAACAAGGTGACCAAGAGGCCAGAGAAAAACTTGCTTCGGCAAATTTAAGATTGGTGATAAGTATAGCGAAGAAGTATAGAGGCTATGGTCTCGACTTTTTAGATATAATTCAAGAAGGTAATATAGGCTTGATGAAGGCAATTGATAAATTTGATTGGCGCAAGGGATACAAATTTAGCACTTACGCAACCTGGTGGATAAGACAGGCAATACTGAAGGCACTGAATAACGAATCCCGAACCGTCAGAGTTCCTTCTCATGTATCTTCGCTGAATCGAAAAATAGATTCTTTTATAAAGTCTCATAAAGAAGAGACCGGCGAAAAACCTTCTACAGAGGAGATAGCGGAAGAGCTCGACGTGAGCGTGGACAAAATTCGCAACGCCAGACAGGCAAAAAGGGAATCGGTATCTCTGGACAAGCCTTTGAGAGAAGACGAAGGAGATAGTGAAGCCCTTGGAGATGTGATGGCAGACGATAATTCACCCCGGCCGGAAAAAGAAGCCTTTGGCGACATGCTGGAAGATAGGTTCAAGGGATTATTGAACAAGGCACTTTCGGACAGAGAAAAACAGATTCTGAAGTTGAGATACGGGCTGGAAGATTATCAACCGCTGACCCTGGAAGAAGTCGGTGATGTGTTCGACATAAGTCGCGAACGGGTCAGGCAATTGCAGGATAGGGCAATTAACAAGCTCAGGGACCCCAAATTCAAAGAACAGCTCGAAGTTTACAGGGAAAATTCGTCAGTCAATTAAGCACTTCTTGAATAATGTAGTTAATTATTATCGGGGCAGTTCCCACTCGTGGGAATTGCCCCGTTTTTATTTATCAAGCCTCACGATTATTCCGGTTGATTCCAGGTGTCGCATTTTCCTCCGCTCGAACATTGTGGTATATTCAGGCCCTGCGAATTCTTTTTCTGAAGGAACGTGAACTGAATTATTATGTAATGATGCTTTAAAAAATAGAACTCAAAAGAAGCTGCCGGAACACTCAAGTCAGAGTCAAGAACCTCGGCCACAGGCCGGGGCATGTAAAAAAACAACTTAAAATCATAACATAGGTCTTTTACAAAACTTGACCCAGCACCCAGCAGTCAATTCGGTACTCGTGTCCTATTTGTACCGAGCTCGAATAATCAGGGCGAATTGACTGCTGGGTACCTCGTATTAAGTTAAGTTAACCAGCTGATTCATCCCCAGGGCAAGCCCTGGGGCATTCTCAGCTATTGTTGGTAAAAACCCTGCTCCAAGAAACGGGGCTTTTGACTAAGTTCAACAGTATATTGCCAGTTACATTAAAACTTTATACTCTTTCAATATTCGGGTTTGTAAAGATATCATGCTCGTCCCGACTGGTGCTGGAGAACTCGGAA
>CAZWZR010000226.1:0-2825 GCA_964638365.1 uncultured Thermotogae bacterium
TTAACAAAATCCTGTTCCAGGTTTCATAACTCATCTGAGTGCTGGTTGAAAGTTACCGGAGAGTAACTTGGCCTAATCTTTTAACCATCACCCAGTGGGTGAGATGAAGAAGTTCATACAACGGAAGGGTTTTTCTTTTGTGTTCTGTTTTAGAAGATGGTCTTAAACGAGAGAATAGTTCAACTGAGGTAAGAAAAAATGACACTGGAGAAGAGTGCCCTGTATGCGGTTTTCAAGCGAAATAACCTCTTGAACGAGTATAAGGAACAGGAGCCGGTTTTCGTATGGAATCAGGTCGCCGGAGAGGTCGGCAAGATTGCCCGGCCAAAGGAAGTTCAGGGAAAAACCTTGGTCCTGGAGGTGCCATCGGCCGCCGCCCGCCAGGAGCTATCCTATCTGGAGGATCAGTTCCTGGAAGAGCTCAACGATGATCTCGATAATGCGGAAATAGAGAAGTTAAAATTCGAACTTGGACGGTTTCCCTCCAGAGGTACGAACGAAGAAGAGGACTTCGATCTGGATGAAATATCTCTATCCCAGAGAGAACTTGGGCGGATCGAGGAAGCACTTTCCGAGACGGAACTGGATGAAGAGACGAGAAAAAGCTTGCGGGAGCTGCTTATTACCCAGAAAAAGAAACGCAAAGTCAGGCTGGAGAACGGTTGGAAGGAGTGCCCTTCCTGTGGCGGCATATATCCGGGAGACGGCTGTCCTTATTGCGGCTTTAAATCAGAGTCTAGTTGATACCGCCTTATCTTGTTCCTAAACTTCTACGATTGGTTGTTCTTTTTTGTTTGCCATAGGTGGAGCGTTTACTTAATTGCGTAAATTATGGCCCAGGATTTATTTACTTTAACCGGGAAAGGAGCGTAATTCAGGAAAATATGTTAAACCAAAATGAAAACGAGAACGAGGAAATAATAGAGAGCACGACGATAATCGCGATTCGGTCGACGGGAGAACGAAAGTCCGTAGTTGCATCCGACGGACAGGCCACGATGGAGGATACCGTAATAAAGAACAATACAAACAAGGTAAGGTCTCTTTACGACGGAAAGGTCCTTGCCGGATTCGCAGGTTCGACGGCCGATGCGATGACTCTGTTCGACAAATTTGAGGGTAAGCTGGAACAATACAGCGGAAAGCTCGAAAGGGCGGCCGTGGAACTCACCAAGGAGTGGCGAACGGATAAGATTCTGCGGAAACTGGAAGCCCTGATGGTTGTGGTTAACGACGATTCCCTGTTATTGATTTCCGGAGCTGGAGACGTATTGCGGCCCGATCATAACGTGATTGGTATCGGTTCAGGTGGATCCTACGCACTGGCTGCAGGAAGGGCGCTGCTGGACAATTCCGATCTAAGCCCGGAGGAAGTTGCCAGGGAGTCGCTGGAGATTACTTCTTCCATAGACGTATATACGAATGATCAGGTCTCGTTAGAAACGATCGAATGGTAACTAAGGAGGAACTATAATGGTTAATTTGCCGACAGTGGGCGGTTCGGGAAACGATGACCTGACCCCCCGGCAGATAGTCGAGAGGTTGGACGAGTACATAATAGGTCAGGACGAGGCCAAACGCTCAGTGGCAATCGCATTGCGGAACAGGGTCAGGAGACAGCAGGTAGAAGGGGAGATAAAAGAGGATATAAAACCGAAGAACATCCTGATGATTGGGCCGACGGGAGTTGGGAAGACGGAGATTTCACGAAGACTGGCCCGGGTTGCCCGAGCCCCTTTCCTCAAAGTTGAAGCGACGAAGTTCACGGAAGTGGGATACATGGGAAGGGACGTGGAATCGATGATCAGGGATCTGATGAGCCGCGGGATCGAGATGGTTCGCCAGAGCGAGATAGAAGAGGTCGAGGGAGAGGCAAGGGAAATGGTCGAAGAAAAGATACTGGATAAGCTCCTGCCGGCCGAGGAAGCGAAGGAGGAGAGGTCGGAGAGCCTGGAGCGAACGCGGGACAAGTTAAAGAGGAAATTGAGACAGGGTGACCTGGACGACCGCTACATAGAGGTTTCGGTCAAGCAGTCCAGTTCCCCCCAGGTAGAGGTATTTTCCGACCAGGGTATGGATCAGATGGGGATCAATATGGGCGACATGCTCGGGAATATATTCCCCTCTAAAGAAGAGACAAAACGGGTCAAGATCAAGGAAGCGCGGGATCTTCTCTTCGATCAGGAAGTAGACAAGCTTTTAAACGAGCAGGAAATCAAACGGCGCGGAACGGAACTGGCCGAAGAAGCGGGGATAATATTTCTGGACGAGATTGACAAGATAGCCGGCGATCAGCCGGGACAGTCCGGGGGCGAAGGTCCGGGAGTCTCCCGGCAGGGCGTCCAGCGTGATATACTGCCTTTGCTGGAAGGATCCACGGTAAGAAGCAAGCAGGGTACGATCAACACGGAGAATATACTCTTCATTACCGCTGGAGCCTTCAACGTCTCGAAGCCCTCTGACCTGATTCCCGAGTTACAGGGGCGTCTGCCGATCCGAGTCGAGCTGGATAGCCTTGGGGCGGAGGAGTTCAAGAAGATTCTGACCGAACCGAAGGACGCTCTTGTCAAGCAATACAGGGCCCTGCTGGACGTAGAAGATTTGCAGCTGGAATTTACCGACGGGGCAATTGACGAGATCGCCCGATCTTCGGCGCAGTTAAACGAAACTACTGAAAACATCGGGGCTCGCCGGCTGGAGACCGTGATGGAGAAGTTAATGGAGGAGATCTCATTTGACGCTCCGGGAATGGAGAAAGGGGTCATGGAAATAGACCGGGGTTACGTGAAGGACAAGCTGGAGAAGATCATCGAGGACAGGGACCT
>CAZWZR010000227.1:0-2825 GCA_964638365.1 uncultured Thermotogae bacterium
CGTTCAGGAAAATCCCATCGGAGGCTACGGGGGTGGTTCCAGCACTTACCTGAGGCACGATACTTGGTCACATTTGACGTACGTTAAACAATTACAGCTGACATAATAAGCCCCTTTAAAAAGCTTTTAGCCAAGTTAATAACCCTCAGGTAAGTGCTGGAGAGCGAGCCGAGATCGGAAAGGGGGATTTCCCCGCTGGGGAAATTGATCCCTGGTTTTGTCGAACGGTTTCCAAAGCTAGTTTTACACGTAAAATGCTACACTATGCTAGATTCGAGGAGATAGTGCGGGAAAATCAAAAAGAGCGCTCAATTTTCCAATTGAGCGCTCTTTCTTCTCTTAAATTCTGTAGGTTTAGAGGTTCTCTTCTTTTTTCTCGATTTCTGCCTCTTCTTTAGCTTCTTCAAGCCAGTTGTTCCACTGTTCGTTCCTCTTCTGGCCTTTTAGCGTCTGAGTGATCTGATCCCTGACTTCCTCAAGCGGCTTTGTGTTTCCTTCTTGGTCCGTGTAGTTGCCCTTGTTTTGCTCGTAATAAGAGCTAATCTCTTCGTCCGTTACGTTGACCTCGCCGGTTACTTCCTCTCTAAGTTTTTCTCGACGGAGACTCCCCCTGATCTGGCTTTTGAGGTTGTCCAGATTTGAGTTCTGATTGTTTTTCAGGTAGTCCTCCAGGTCCTGCTCGCTTTCGAACTGGTCATTGTTCGAAATTATCCCGTCGATTTCCGCCTGTACGTCCTCTTCGCTAACCTGGATACCGAGCTCTTCCATCTTCTGGTCCTGTAGTTTCTGCTCTATCATACGATCCAGGACGTATTTTCTGTACTCCGTGAGGAAGTTGTTACCTGCCTCGCTCGTCATCATGAACTGGGCAAAGTTTCTGAACTGCTGTGACAGGGTCATAATGATCTGATAAACCTGAGCGGACTGCGAAAGCTGCTGGTCAGTAATTTCTTCCCCGTTAACCGTTGCTACGACGGTCTGCTGGTTGCTCTGGTTTCCCTCCGTTCCCTCCTGCGCCAGGAGCGCGAAAGAAGGCGTAACCAATAAAAGGGCCAACGCAAATACCAAAATACCTTTCTTGCTAAAATTCAACTAAATCACCTCTTGATTAAATTGTTGAAGATATAGGTTCTGAATGCAACAGACTAGCTCCATTGAATGCATAATACGGGTTCCTTGAGGATACGCCAGTCTTCTTGAATTGCTTATCCCCGGTTAAAAATCCTCGACAAAAGGCTGCGATAAAGAGTACTCTCTTATCTCTTCTGCAGCCGAGGGTCCATTTACTTTTTTACCGGCTTCCAGTACTTTTTTCAGTGCAGGCCATGAAGTTCCGCTGCACCTGGGGCAATCCCGCTCGGAAGTATCCCAGGGCTTAACTTCTCTGTAACCACATTCTTCGCAGATGTAAAGCTGTTTGGCTCCGGATTTCTTGCCACGTTTGGCAATTGGCTCTCCATCTGCTTCGACGATATCCAGAGAGAAGTCCACGACGGGTGCATTGGATATGGAGGTGCCAACTCCGTAGGCATCAGCTACTTCGTTCAACTCCGGAATGCTTTCCTCGTCGAGTCCACCAGAAACGAGTATGTCTACGTCCTCAAAGCCGTGCAGGTCAAGTTCCCATCGAACCTCGCGTGCTATTTCCAGCATGTCGCCGCGGCGAGAGGATGGGGTATCCAGGCGAACCGCATCGAGTCCCTCTATGAGATCGGCGTTTTCAAGTGCCTCGAACTTTTCGTCGCCAAATGTATCGACCAGAGCTACCGTATTTACCGACCCTCCGAAGATCTTCTTGAACATGCCGGTAGCAGTTGTGGAGTCCTCCAGGATCAGGATCAGGGCGTGAGGTATAGTACCTACCGGGTCTAGACCGAGTTGCCTGGCAGTCTCGCTTACAGCTACTCCGTCGCACCCACCTATGTAAGCACTGCGACCAATCATCGGGGCTATAGCGGGGTGCATACGACGTGAACCGAAATGATAGACTGGTTTGTCGCCGGCCGCCTGTTTTACCGTTCTGGCCTTCGTGGAAATCCCGCTTGCCTGGCATAGAAACCCGAGCAGAGGGGTCTCGAGCACCGAGAACTCCCTGTAAGACCCTTCTATCATCATGACGGGCTCGTAGGGTAGAAACACGCTTCCTTCCCGGAGAGAGTGAATCGTCATCTCAGTTCCCTGGAAAAGCTGGGTTACTTCGTCCAGCCCCGAGAGCACTCCAGGGCCTTCGCCGGGCAGGCTCTTCGTCCTTATCTCCATCCTCACCCTCTTATCTATATCGTTCTTTTCCAGGACTTCTCGTGATCTTTCAAAATATACGTCGGTGATTTTCCCGTTTTTTATATCTTCTTCCGGTGCTATATTAAAAATGTTTACCTCCCCTTTTTAAAAGACAAAAAGTTCCCGGACGGATAGTAACTAGGTTCCCTATTGGGGCTGGTCCGGAACTTCTTCTTCCTCATCGGTGTTTCGTAAAGGTTCTTCGCCAACTAAGCCGAGATATTTGTCCAGAGAACGCCTTACCAGCTCCGATATAGGAAGCCCGGTTTCCCGAGATAGGCGCTGTAATTCCTTGTGCTGTTTTTCCGTGATTGTCCAGTTCACTCTTCGCATTTGAAAGATTATAGAAGAGCGAGAGTAATTCTTCCAACTGAGGAGACGTATTAGAAAGACGGTATATTATGTACTAGAATTAAATCAATAACGTTGCAGGACATTTACAATGAAAAAAATACTGGCTTACGTAAAGAACACTTTTATAAACGGTTTACTCGTAATCCTCCCCCTGAGTATAACGTTTTACGTTTTATGGCTGATTTACAAGA
>CAZWZR010000228.1:0-2824 GCA_964638365.1 uncultured Thermotogae bacterium
TTTAGCAAATGTTAAAATATGGAATTCTCTTTGGTTTATTCTTAAGGGTTACAATTAATCGTCCATTTGTTTCTATTTTTGTAATCCAACTGCTTAATATTAACTCTCCGCAAGCTTACTTAAGTTGTTTCTTTTAGTGAAGTCGATGATTTGTTCCCGGATTTCCGACCATTCTTCGTGGAGCGGGCAAGGCTCTTCTTTTGCGCTGCACTCTTCTCCGTCAAAAACACACTCAGAGAGGGGTCTAGGGCCCTCGAACATTTCAACTATTTCATACAGATCTATCGCCTCAGGACGTCTGGCCAATTTAAAGCCACCTCCCGGCCCTTTTTTCGATTCCAGGAAGTCGTTTTTGGCCAGCTCTTGTAACAACTTTGCAAGAAACTCGTTAGGTATGTCCAAATCCTCGCACAACTCTTCTATTGACAAAAACTCCTTTTCGTCCTCTTCAACGATTCTCACGAGAGCCTGAATGGCATATTGGGTGGAACGGGAAAATATCATTTCGACCCCTTGATTCATATATTAAAGATAAAAAGACCTTCTTATTCCTATTATATAAAAAACCTCCTATTTATCAATCTAGAAAAGATCATTATTCGTTGGAACTTAATAAGATTTAAGCAAATATCGCCGTGATTAAACGTAATGATCCCTTGAAAGCAGCGCGGCCTTCTATTATAAATAAAACAAGTTAAAGATATACAGGTCTTTTTCTCTTTTATTTTGTACCACCATCCTCGTACCCCATATTCACTAGACCCAGAGGATCACCGATATTAAGTTTTATGGCCTACTAAGGCCGAACCGAACTAAGAGAGGTCGTTCAACCGTGAAGGGTCAAAAGTGGTATCTTTGGAATTGGCGAAATCCTGACATTTTGGCTGAAACGGTACACAAAGCTGTAATTCTAAAAGTTCACAAGCTGAGAAAGAAAACCCATTTTTAATGGAGGAGATTCTATATGTTTAGAAAGGCGCTTGTATTAAGTTTATCTCTTTTACTTCTGGTCTCTGGTTTGACGATCGCCGGTTTTGGTAGGGAAGCTAACCTTCCGAAAGATGAACAGGTAGTACCGATTGGGATCGAAGGTACAGATTGGGGGCTAGGTGAACTGACTCCAGGACTACCCGGTGGGAAAATGGTAAGCGCATATAAGAACCTACCAAAAACATTTAACGGCAAGGTGGCCAAGGAAACGTCCTCTACGGCCGTTACCGATCTTTTAAATGCCGGTTTAACGGCGGTAAGTCCCTCTAATGGCAGGGTAGTTCCAGGTCTTGCTAAGTCGTGGGATATCTCGGAGGACAAGAAAACCTATACATTCCATCTAAGAGAGTACCTTAAATTCTCCGACGGTGAGCCTCTTACAGCAGAGGACGTTGTGTTTTCATTTAACCAGCTTACTTTTAACGAAAAAGTCAAAGACGGTACGAGGGATCAATTAAAAGTCCAGGGTAAGCTACCTGAGGTGAAGAAGGTCGACGAATTAACCGTAAAAATTACCACTCCTACAGTCTTCGGTCCTTTTCTGAGGACGGTGGGATATGTTTCTATCTATCCCAAACATAAATTAAAGGGGATATCGGGCAAAAAGTTTAACAGTGCCTGGGGCCAGCAAACAGCCAAGAAAAATCCTGAAGATATAGTCGGAGCTGGTCCTTTCAGGCTTAAGGAATACGTCCCTGATCAGAAGGTGATTCTGGAAAGGAACCCTTATTATTTCAGGCGCGGGCCGAACGGCGTTCAACTCCCCTATCTGGATAAGTGGGTAGTATTGAAGGTTGCGGATACCGATGCTCGGGCCTCGAAGTTTAAAACTCACGAGACGGACATATATGAACCTAGCGCCGATAAGATACCATTTCTTTTGGAGAATGAGGACAAAGAAGACTGGAGCGTACAGGTTAAAAAGGGACCCAGGGGAGCCCCGCTAGGGACTGATTTTCTAGCCTTTAACTGGGATACCAAGAAAGAGGCACTTGCCAAAGTCTTTCAAAAGAAGCAGTTCCGACGGGCAGTCTCTCATGCCGTAGATAGACAAAGCATAATAGATAACGTCTATAACGGACTTGCTGTACCTGTCACGAGTCCAGTTGGACAATTGTCACCATATTACAATGAAAAAACCGAGGAAAAATTTCCTTTGGAGTACAATTTGGACAAGGCCCAAAAGATGCTTGACGACCTGGGCCTTAAAGATTCTAATGAGGACGGAATCAGGGAACTTCCGAACGGTGACAAATTGTCGTTTACGATCTTGACCAGCAAAGGGCAGCAGCCAGATGTCGATACCACTAACATAATCATGTCCGATCTGAACGAGATTGGCTTCGACGTCAAATTCAATCCGGTCAAGTTTAACTCACTCGTCCAGCAGGTTTTGGGCGGTAAGTACCAAGCAGTAGTCATCGGATTGACAGGATCTGTAGAGCCCAATAGCAGTGCCTCTATCTGGAAATCCGATGGCTCTTTACACACATGGCATTTGAACGCCAAAAATAATCCTGTTGAATGGGAGAAAAGGGTCGATGAACTATTTACAGAGGGACTAAAACATATTGGCGTCGAAAACAGAAAACCATACTACGACGAGTGGCAAGCGATTGTGGCAGAACAAGTTCCGATGATTTATACGGTCAATGAGGTTTTCCTCTATGCTTCGGAGAAAGAAGTCCAAAACACTGAGACTTTCAGTACCATTACCGCGGCAGTTGGACATGCAGAATTTCTCTGGAAGGAATAACGGTAGCTCACTTAGTCAGGTAATCAAGATCAAAGGGGAGACTGAGTAGAAGGAACTAACAAAGTCTCACAAACCAAT
>CAZWZR010000229.1:0-2810 GCA_964638365.1 uncultured Thermotogae bacterium
CTATAAAGACAATTAAAAGCAGGTTTACCTTGATTAAGAAAATAATTAATCTGAGTTCCCCCCCGCTGATATTGACCTATAAGTGGGCTCTTCAGACATTCCTCTCGGAAAAAATCTGTAGAAACACCTTTCATCGGGCAAAGGGGAAAGTAATTAATTTTTGAAACTGATAACTGCACTTCCAAAATACTTCTTATCCTAGTCCTTGTTGCTGGACCCAGAATCCTACGCCCAACCACCCTCTGGATTGATTTGCTTTTTCGAATCCTATATTATTTTTCGGATTTTATCGACAATTGGAGGTAGTTATGCCGAGATACGGAGATTTGACGGAAGATCCCCTAGAGCGCGAAGAAGAGGTAATGGATTTCTGGGAAGATGAGGAAATATTTCAGCGGAGTGTAGATCAGAACGAGGATAACGAGGAATGGGTCTTCTACGAGGGTCCGCCGACTGCTAACGGAAAACCACACTTTGGTCACCTGATGGCCCGGGTTTACAAGGACCTGTTTCCCAGGTACAAGACGATGCAGGGCTATCACGTGGAACGGAAGGGTGGCTGGGATACCCATGGACTCCCCGTAGAGCTGGAGGTCGAGAAGGACCTCGGGCTGGAGAACAAGGAAGAGATAGAGGAATACGGAATAGAGGAGTTCGTAGAGAAGTGCAAGGAAAGCGTCTGGGAGTACAAATCGGAATGGGAAAAGATGATAGAGCGCATGGGGTTCTGGATTGACCTTGACGATCCTTACATTACCTACGAAGACGACTACATCGAGACACTCTGGTGGGAACTGAAGAACATCTGGGAGCAGGACCTGCTTTATAAAGGACACAAAGTTCTGCCATATTGCCCGCGCTGCGGGACTGGTCTGTCCTCTCACGAGGTCGCCCAGGGTTACGAGATGACCGAGGATCCCTCGATTTTCGTCAAGTTCCCGGTCGAAGGAGAAAAGGACGCAAAGCTACTTGCCTGGACGACCACCCCCTGGACCATACCTTCCAACACGGCACTTGCGGTAAGCGACGAGCTCTGGTACGCGGAAGTCGAGGTAGAGGGTGAACGGCTGATCATGGCAAAGGCCCTGCTCGACAAAGTACTCGGCCCGGACTACGAGATGATAGAGGAGTTCAGCGGCGAAGAGCTGGTTGGGCTGAGTTACGAGCCTCCGTACCAACTCTCGGACGACGAGGGAGCCTACCGGGTTCATAACGCCGACTTCGTAACGCTGGACGAAGGAACCGGCGTGGTTCACGTCGCTCCCTCTTTCGGTGAGGAAGACGCAGAACTGGGAGAAGAAAAGGGAATACCGTTTGTCCAGCCGCTGGACCTAAACGGGAAGTTCACCTCAGAATTTCCCCTGGCAAAGGACGAATTCGTCAAGGATGCCGACGACAAAATCGTTCAGGACCTGGAAGAATCCGGCAAACTCCTCCGACACGAATCCTACGAACACGAGTACCCCTTCTGCTGGCGCTGTGACACCCCGCTGCTGTATTTTGCCCTGGATTCCTGGTATATAGAAACGACTGCGAGAAAAGAAGAGATAATCGCTGAAAACCAGAATATAAACTGGAATCCCGACCACATGCAGGACGGTCGGTTCGGCGATTTCCTGGACAACCTGAAGGACTGGGCGCTGAGCCGTGACCGCTACTGGGGGACTCCGCTCAACATCTGGACCTGCGATGACTGCGGCCACGAACTTTCCATCGGCAGCAGGAAGGAGCTGGTCGAGCACGCGGAAGACGAGGAGCTGGCCGAGGAAGTTGAACTCCACCGTCCGTATATCGACGAAGTTAAACTTACCTGCCCGAACTGCGATGGCGAGATGGAACGGGTCGAGCACGTCCTGGATACCTGGTTCGACTCCGGTTCGATGCATACGGCCCAGCAGCACTACCCGTTTGAAAACAAAGAGGAATTCAAAGAACAGTTCCCCGCCGACTTCATCTGCGAGGGTCAGGATCAGACCCGGGGCTGGTTCTACACGCTTTTGGTCACGAGTACTCTGCTTCACGACCAGACTTCCTTCGAGAACGTCCTCGTAACCGGTTATGGTCTGGACTCCGAGGGAAACGCGATGAGCAAGAGCAAGGGTAACGTAATTGACCCCTGGGAGACGATAGAGCAGTACGGAGCGGACGCCATCCGCTGGTACCTCTTCTCTTCCACGGCGCCCTGGAAGACCAGGCGGCTGGAGGAGGATGGGCCGGGTGAGGTCCTCTACAAGTTTTTGGACACGCTTCGCAATACCTATAACTTCTTCTCTCTTTACGCCGAAATCGACGACTTCGACCCGAGCGAGATCGATGAAGATAATCTGGAGCTCTCTCTGCTCGATCGCTGGGTTACCTCAAAAATTAATCGAACGATCGAGCACGTAACGGAATCTCTGGACGACTACGACGTTCCGGCTGCGACTTCGGCAATCGAGAACTTCGTCGACGACTTGAGCAACTGGTACGTTCGCTGCTCGCGGGACAGGTTCTGGAGCGACGAATCGACCGACGACAAGCTGGCAGCTCATTACACGCTGTACAAATCCCTGCTGACTCTGAGCAAACTCTTTGCTCCCTTCACGCCGTTCCTCGCCGAGGAGCTGTTTCTCAACCTGAAGACTGACGGTGAGGAAAGCGTCCACCTGACGGACTGGCCCGAGGTAAACGAAGGCGCAATAGACAGGGAACTCGAGGACCATATGAAGGAAGTCAGAAGCCTGACCGCCCTGGGAAGGAAAGCGAGAAACAGGGCGGAGATCAAGGTCCGCCAGCCCTTGAGCGAATTAATAGTCAAGCCAAGGACCGGC
>CAZWZR010000230.1:0-2800 GCA_964638365.1 uncultured Thermotogae bacterium
TAAAACCATTTAACCTCACCGGGGGGCTTCCTTCCGGAGCCAGTTCACCTCCCAAAACCTCCCCCAGGGCTTCCATCGAAGCCGATCTGTGACCGTAAGTAAACAGGAGTCCTTCAACTGGGAGCTGGACGAAACCCCAGGGCTCGGCAATGGCGGCTAAGATGACCTTTGCCTTATGATCCTCCAGGCGGGAAACCAGAGATTTGATAAATTCCTCTGGCTCCAGAGCGAGAAGAACCACTTTGTCGACGTTTTTCACTTCCCTAAGGACTTCACTTAATTCTGCTTCTCCCCCGTAAGTTATCTCCTTCGCTTCGATGCCAATTTTTGTTAGCGTTTTTAAAATTGATACGGTTCTGTATTCTGCGTCCTGAACACGCGAAAGGGAGCGTCCGGCAAGTTCCGGAGAGACCAGTGTTACGTCTTCATCGGCGACCAGTGGAAGCCCGTCATTTCGTATTATGGTAATAGCACTTCCCGCAATTTCCACCATCCGTTGGTGGTCCCTCTCCAGAGAAAATTCTAACCCATCTGGCCCTTCCAGATCGTCTCTCAAATTTTCGAGCCTTTCTATACTTTCCTGGACTCGCGAGTTTGTAATTCTCTGTTTCTTGACCGCACTTTGGATGGCGTTTATCGCCTTGATCTGCTCTTCCTCATGGTGGGAGACGATCAGTAGATCTCCTCCGGCATTTATCGCCTTTTCCGCTGCCTTTTTAGTTCCGAAACGATTCTGTATCGCTCCCATCTCCAAACAATCCGTCACCACCGGACCTTTAAAGTTGACGTCTTCTCTCAGTATTTCGGTAATAACCTCTTCGGACATCGTAGCCGGGGTTTTGTCCAGTCCTTCAAGTACGATATGAGCGCTCATTACGGCTCCAAGCGAATTAGATGAAATCCTGAATGGCTTAACCGCGGGTTCCAGTTCTCCCCGCGATAAGTCATTGTGAGGCAACGCCTCATGTGGATCAGTAGTTGATCCACCGTAGCCAAGAAAGTGTTTCCCGACTGGAACAACGCCCTGTTCAGCCAGACCGTTTGAGTACGCCCTACCCAGAGTGCCAACCAATTCGGGATCCTCGGCAAAGCAGCGGGTTCCCAAATGATTCTCGGGGTCGCGGACGAGATCTAACACCGGAGCGAGATTCATGTTGACCCCCATACTTTTTAATTCCTTGCCAACTATCTCCCCGACTTCGTTTGCTGCGTCTACGTCCCCCGTTGCTCCTATAGCCATATTTCCTGGAGATAACGCCACCCCGTCCGTTATCCGATTTACCATTCCCCCTTCCTGATCCACGGCAATTAAAGGTGGAGACTCGTAACCCGCTGAGTCGGCAATTTCATTTATTTGTCCTGTCAGCTGCCTCACCTGATTTGCGTCATTAACGTTCCTCCGAAAAAGTATTACCCCGCCAACTCCGTACTCCCGGATCATCCTCTTCAGGTGGCTATCCGGCTTGAGCCCTTCAAAACCCACCATAAGGAGCTTCCCGAAAGGAGTTTCCGTTGGGTCCTGAGTTATATCATTCATCTTAGTCCACTTTCTTTCTAAATCCCGGTAACCGCCGAGCACCAATGAGAATTTCCCCCAGGTGCTCTACATAAGATGTAGTTGAGGTTAAGTTCGAAATAGCTACCCCATTGTGGTGTCGAGATGAATGTATCATCTCTCCCTCCCCAAGGTAAATCCCTACGTGGCCCTCAAAAAATAACAAGTCGCCGGTCTCAAGCGCGGCTCTGGAATCTTCCAGGGACCCCAGTTCTATCCTTATACCCTGTTCTTTCTGTTGATCCGTATCCCTGGGCAGCTCTATTCCGTGATACCCGTAAATCCTCTGCACGAAACCTGAACAATCGAAACCGAAGCTGCTGCCCCCGCCCCATAGATAAGGTATCCCACTGAATCGTAAAGCTCGATCCTTAAAGTTTCCGCAGCGCGTTTGGGCCGAGTTGTTTAGGTCCAGGTTTGAGGGTTCGGTTTTGACCATAGCTTCATCAGGAAAGTCAATTCTGAACTTCCGATCTTCGGACCAACCTGAAACTTCCGTCCCGAAAGTCAATCTGGTCAGGAGCCGACCATCTTGCTTAAAGACGGGAGCTTGAAGTGATTTGACTGTGGCCTTTTCGCCATCCAGACTGAATTCATCCAGGTAAACTTCCCTGATCCAGCCGGGATAACCGTCATGACCTTTAACCAATCGCCAGTCCGTCTCTTCCTCGATTATTTCTACCGCCTCATTGAAGAGCAGCTGGCTGTTCCTTCTTGAATCGGAGCTGGGTTCTTCTCTGAGGTCGGCCACGTTTGTTCTTACGCGAGCTTTATTTATAGGAATGATGGCCTCCTTTCTCGGGAAACCAGATCCTTCTTGGATTCCTTCTCTTTGATGATCTCGTAACTCGAACCTTTGACCAGGATCTCCGGCCCTATTGGTCGCGAGTTGTAGTTTGATGCCATGCTTCTACCATAGGCTCCCGCGTCAAAAACCCCGAAGTATTCACCGGGCTCCAACCGCGGCAACTCCCTATTTCTGGCAATGAAATCGCCGGATTCGCATAACGGCCCAACTACGTCCACGTTTTCCTTCTGATTTCTTCCAGATTCCAGATTCAGGGGCGCTATCTCGTGCTGGCTTCCGTAAAGCGGGGGGCGAATAAAATCGTTCATGCCCACGTCCGTTACCAGGAAGGTCTTATCGGAGGTTTCTTTTCTACGAATCACTTTACCTATTAATACGCCTGACGGTCCCACGATAGCCCTCCCGGGTTCCACAAGCAACCTGTAGTCCTGACTTCT
>CAZWZR010000231.1:0-2797 GCA_964638365.1 uncultured Thermotogae bacterium
TGTGCAAGTTAATTACGCAGAGACCAAAAAGAAAAAATGCGTAGCATTCTCCCTGTCCGAGTTCCCCCAGCAAAGAATATACTCATCTACTAAATAAGTTTTGAGTCCTTTCAAAGAGATGAGAACTTCTCAAGACGTAACATACTTGTCAAACTGTAGTCCCTGGACCTGTCACAACTACCAGAGTTCGGCTTTTGAGAACTAAGCTGTCAATCTGTTGAAGCCTATACCAATAGTATAGCCTGAATCCCTTTTCTGAGAAGAGGTTTCGCTAAAGATTCCCCCAGATCCTGAGTTACAGGTTCTCCTTATTGACCCTAATCTCGTGCTTACCATCTTCCTCAGTATATTCATAGTAATAAAAGATATGGTCTTCTTTCCTAAGGGCATTGACGTAACGGATACTCCCATGAGGGTTACTGATCCATGGTTTATGAGGCTCACTTTTTCAAGTTTTCTAAATCGTGACTCACCACGATACCACATTTTTCCTCATAGTTATCATAATTGATTTCTCCGCCATCAAAAAATCCAACGTAGACAGGGGGAAGCCAGATAATCGAATTTATTCTGGCTTGATACTGCCCCCAACCCCCCTGGTTCCCTTGCCCAGGTTTAAAGATATACTTGAACTCTTTCCAATATTTTCCGTCCGGGCTAGTTAAAATGACAGTGGCGTCCATCCCCAGAACCGTCCTTTTCTCTCCCTCTTCCTTCTCTTGATATCTTTCAGTGTAAATTACAGCCAGCCCCGGTCCAACGATCGAAGTTGGTCGGCCGCTTTCTCGAAACGTACAGTCGCCAGCTGGTTAAAGGCCAGCATGACCAAATCACGTCCACCTCTTTAAAGGGTACTTGATCCAGCAACTGTCGTCTCTAAAACCGAGAGACTTGATATCCGTTTCTCTTTTCCGCCCACCAAAGATTAAAAATTCTTGAAATAATAGCCAACTAAGTGGGAGTCACGAATAAGGGTCTGGTAGATCGGGTCGAAAAAAGCCACCCCATATTTCTTCTCATCTCAAGAAGTTAAGTCGGGGTGGTCAAGTTAGTTGGATCATATTTACGGCACAACTAGAGATAATTAAATATCCTGGCTGGTTCGGTATATTTCCCCGTCGGTGGCTTGGATGGTACCGCTATTGGTGTTTCTATCGGGATTGTCGACTTCACTCTTCTCGTTACCGCCAGTATTTGTCGCGTCTGCGGCTCCAGTTCTCATAATTACTCCAGGGACTCCTTGGCATCTATTACTCCGTAACCTGCGGAGTTGTCTTTGCCCGATTTTCCAATGTCTCTGGAGGATTCAAGTAGTATTTGTTTCAACTCAGAAAGGCCAATTTGGGGGTTTTTGGAAAGGATAAGAGCAGCCGTGCCGGCGACGTGGGGCGCGGCAAAAGAGGTCCCGGAACCGGTAACGGTTTTTCCTCCGGGTTTGAACGAAAGCACTCTTTCTCCAGGTGCTACAAGATCTACCGTCGAACCGTAGTTGGAGAAATGCGAAACTCTTTTTGATCTATTAATGGAACCAACCGTAAAGGTCTCATCCCACTCTCCGAAGTAGCCGATTTTCCCTCCATCGTTCCCGGCAATCCCAACGACGAGTATACCCTTGGATTCGGCTCGCTCGACTGCTTCTTGAACGTAGTCAGGTGGTTTAAGACCGGCGTACAGGGACATGTTTATGATATCCGCTCCGTTATCGCTTGCGTAATCTACGGCATCTGCTAGCTTACCCCAGTCAGAGATATTGAACTTCCCGTCTTCGTCCAGGAACCTCAAATCCATTATCGATATATTCGGGGATACTCCACCGGTGCCTGTTGTCTCATCGTAGCCTGAAGCAAGTAGCCCGGCAACGAAGGTCCCGTGATAGTGCAGGTTTGAAGGGGGAGATATTAGAGGTTTGTCCTCGCGGAAGTCATAGCCATAGGCTCCATCTTGACCTTTGTTCCACATTTTCCCTTCCAGTGCCGGTAGGTTCGCATCGATCCCCGAATCTATTACGGCCACTACTACTTCCTCGGAGCCGTGGGTTACGTCCCAGGCTTCTTTGGCGTTTACCGTGGACAGTCCCCAGCGAAACGAGCCTCCATCACTTATCGAATGGCCGCCGGCGCCACCCGCAACTGGGTTGGTGTTACCAGCTTGAAAGCTGGGTAAAGAAATCGTCAGTACGATAAGTAAAAAGACTACAAGGTTTGGTGTAAGTTTTCTCATAGACTAATCGAAAAGTCCCAATAGAAGTCAAAACAATTGTTATGACCGACCAAAATAAGACCCAACTGTTCTGATTGCTTAAGAGATGAGGTATGAAACATTGACGCTTGATGGCACTTATTAACTGTGGTAGTCGAATTTTAGATAAATGAGGTATTCGGGAAGATATTTGTGGAAGGCAACCCCTCTGTTAACATCGTTCTTTTAGTTTTTATCGAGTACCTTGAGCCCGATGACATTTGAACCACAACTTAGTAACTAATAAAGTTGAGTAATATACTCTACTTTTATTGTACGGGTTTCACTCCAAAATGCAAATTTATTCGAGAAAACGGTGAGTCGGTGATAACATCAAATCCATCTTTGGGTACTGCTTACGATTTTCGTCCACTTGACACCGGTCTAAACTAGAAATACCTCCGCTCCGGGGGGCTTATTCATTCACGTGAAATTTGGTTGGTTTTTCCATTTATTTTATATCCTGGGCTTTAGGTTATTAGCGGTAATAAAGGATATTATAGATTCGAGAAGTCATTTATACACCCATAAGATTACTCGTGAAAAGTCTAAAGTGGGT
>CAZWZR010000232.1:0-2758 GCA_964638365.1 uncultured Thermotogae bacterium
AAAACTCCGATTCGTTCTCCCGAGAAGTAGATCGTCTCGCCAGCGAGCTGAGTCGAAATGACCTGGTACTGGTCCTGGGAAGAACCGATACGGGTAAAACCACGTTCGTAAGGGATGCTTACGCCGAAATTGGCGGTGAGGTAATCGATACTGACCTCGGCCAGCCGAGAATAGGTCCTCCGAGCCTGATATCGATAGGAGATTACGACGACGGGATGAGCGACGCCTACTTCGTCGGTGATTTTACTCCCCGGGGCAACCTGGTCCAGGTGATTACCGGAATAGCTAAAACCCTACGCTATTCCGAAGGGGGAAAGAAGTGTTTCATCGACACGGACGGCTGGATCGAGGGCGAGGCAGCCGAAGTCTACAAAGGTGAAATGATTGACCTCGTAGAACCGGATCGGCTGGTTCTTCTGGAGAGAGGAAGAGAACTGGAAAAATTTACCAGCCTCATTGACGACGAAAAGGTATTCAGGGTAAATGTAGAACACGGCGGGGAAAAGACAAAAGGTGACCGGGCCGCAAACAGGATCAGGAAGTTCAAGTACTACTTCTCGAAGGCAGAAAGGAAAAAGAAGAACTGGGAAGAGGTACGTTTTGGCGGGACTTTACTGGGCCAGGGAGAAGAAATATTCATAGGTAAAATGGGGGAACACTTAAACTTCAACCCGCTAAAGGCCTGGAAAACGGGCGACCAAGTGACGGTTCTCCTAACCGGTTCCCACCAGGTTAAGAGGGACGAGCTCGGGCGAGAGCTGGGAATAGGGGAACTAAACCTCCATTCGGTCGAGGAGTTACGTGAACGCCTCGTCGGTTGCTATAGCGGCCCGGAATTCACCGGAATGGGCACGATCACCGAGATTACCGGGTCCGGAGCTGAAATCATGACACCTGCCGCAGAATTCGACCTGGTCAAATTCGGGGAAAAGAAAGTCAAACCGAGCGGCAGGACGGTGAGCTAATCAACCGAGCAGCTCGTCCAGATCCAGGTTCTCCTCCACCAGATCGGCAACTTTTTCGTGGGGATCCCCTGATTTTTTCTCCCCCTCTGGCCTCCTGATTCCCTTCTTCTCGAACAGGTTGGATATAAAGGCCTCTTTCGGCCCCTCGTTTTCGAACAAGCCATGGAGGTAGGTACCGAAAACCCGCCTTTGAGCGGCACTGGACCGTCCGAGCGGATGACTGATGTCTCCGTTAATTTCAGTAAAGCCCATGTGAATCTCGTACCCCATTACTTCTCCTTCGTACCCTTGAAGTGGACCGACCCCCTTAACCCGCTTCGTCACTTCTTCGACCTGCTTTTCGGACGAAAATTTTGTTTCAACGGGCAGTAAACCGATACCCTCCACCGTCTCAATGTCGCATCTGGCACTTTCAATCCCGGCATTCTTCACCTTTTCACCCAGCATCTGGTAACCCCCACAGATCCCTACCACGTAACCATCGTATTCCCTCAGCCTCTCGGTAAACCCGGTATCGTGCAGAGCCAGCAAATCGTCGACGGTATTTTTGGTACCGGGAAGGACTACCGCGTCGGCGGACTCCAGTTCTGACTCGAGCGGGAGAAAGACGACCCTTACTCCGGGTTCTCGAGAAAGGGGTTCGAGGTCTGTAAAGTTAGAGATCCGTGGCAGTCTTGGAACCGCTATTCGGACGGAATTCTCTTCGGGTACTCCGTCTTCGTCTCCCCAGACCTTTCTTCCCCCGACGGGAGGCAGAGAAACGCTATCCTCCTGGGGCAACTCCACCTTACCGTGGGGAACGACGCCGAGGATCGGCAACCCGAGTTCCTCCTCCATGCGATCGATCCCGGGCTCCAGCAGGGATTCGTCGCCGCGAAACTTGTTGATAACCGCACCAGACAGCCTGCTTCTGACGTCCTCGGGCAAAAGTTCCACCGTTCCGTAGAGGCTGGCAAAGGCACCACCTCGTTCGATATCGACGACGAGAACTATTTCCGCGTCTGCGATCCTCGCGGTTTCGATATTTGCCAGATCCCTTTCCTGGAGGTTTATCTCCGCGATGCTTCCCGCACCCTCCGCGACGATCGTATCGTGCTTTTCCGCAAGCCTCTCGTAGGACTCTACCATCCCACCGCGTGCTTCCCCCCAGCGCTCCTCGTAATAACCCCCCGCTTCGAAGTGGCCAACCGCCTCGCCCTGAATTACAAGCTGGCTTTCGCCGTCACCCCGTGGCTTGAGCAGGACTGGATTCATATCAGTGGACGGACTGACCTCCGCCGCCCTGGCCTGGACGTACTGAGATACTCCTATCTCACCCCAGCCACCGTCCGGCTTGGGCACCGCCCGGGCGTTGTTGCTCATATTTTGTCCTTTAAAAGGCGCAACCGATTTCCCTCGCCGGGAGAGAATCCGGCAAAGCCCAGCGGTAATCGTGCTCTTACCCGAGTGGCTGGCCGTTCCCGCTATTAAGATAGTTCGCGTCATTTAACCTCCATTAAATATCGTTTTTAATGATTTCATTGAATCATTTATCGTTCCAATAATCCGCAGTAAGGCTCATTCTTTGTAGATTTATCGACAAAACCGATCTCGGCTTCGCTCTCTATCTTTCTTTATTTTCGCGCGACAAGAAGCGCTCCGGGCCGAGAAAATTCCAGCGACGCGGCGCATATGTTTGACCGACCCAGCACTTATCTGGGTTATAATACTTGGATTCATGGAGGTGATTTGGTCCAGTTCTGGTTGCCACCAACAAACACCTTACCAAATGAAAACCAAATTGGGTATACTCA
>CAZWZR010000233.1:0-2733 GCA_964638365.1 uncultured Thermotogae bacterium
TTTTGTATTCTGTTTTAGAAGATGGTCTTAAACGAGAGAATAGTTCAACTGAGGTTATAGTTAAACGAAGAAAGAGTGAAAAGAGAGGCCGAGTTCGAAAGGAGCGATTTTTAGTTCAATAAGACGAACGGGAGGAAAACAATGATTAAAGTTAATCCCGCCGACTGGCTAATCGTCGTCGATTACCAGAACGACTTCCTTCCTCCGGACGGTGCGCTGGCAGTTCCCGGAGGAGACGAGCTGGTCGATTCCATCAATGACTTGATTGAGGGGTTTCCCAATTCCCTGGCTACACAGGACTGGCACCCAGGAGATCACTATTCCTTTCAGAATAACGACGGAAAATGGCCGGCTCACTGCGTCCAGGGAACCCTGGGTGCGGATTTCCACCCCGACCTGAAAGTCGAACAGCTCGACTTCAAGTTGAAAAAAGGTTTCGATCCCGAAGACCGGTCGGACTACAGCGGTTTCAGCGGAGAGACTTCCTCCGGCAGGAAGACCCTCGACGTTTTGAAGACGGCCGGGGCGGAAAGGCTGTTTGTCGCCGGGCTTGCCCTGGATTACTGCGTCCGGGCAACGGCCCTGGATGGACTGAAGCGTGATTTTCCCGTCTTCCTTTTGGAGGACTGCACCGAACCGGTGAAAGAGGAGGACGGAGAGGAAGCGCTGAAGGAAATTCGATCCGGTGGTGGAGAGGTAATCAGCAGCTCGGACCTGGAATTGTAAGTTACTTTGAAAAACCGAGTCGAAGACTCCGTCCCGATAGTCCTCGGACCGACCGCCGTCGGGAAGACCGAACTGGTCCACGAAGTTGCAGGTAAGCTGGACGGCGAGATAATATCCGCCGATTCCCGTGCGGTTTACGCAGGGATGGATATCGGGACCGCAACTCCGCCGGAGACCTATCGAAAAGAGCTACCCTATCACCTGATCAACTTTCTCGATCCGAGAGAGAGGTACAGTGCCGCCGATTTCCAGGACGATGCAGAGGAGAAAATCGAAGAAATTCAGGACCGGGGTAACAGGCCGATAGTGGTCGGGGGGAGCAGGCTCTACATAATTGCCCTGACTCAGGGTATCTTCGAAGGCCCGGAGGCCGACGAGGAACTGAGGGAGGAATTGAGAAGCCGGTCCGGCGACGAACTTCACGAGCGGCTGGAACAGGTCGATCCGCGCTCAGCCGAAAAGATACACCCGAACGACACCAAGAGGCTGGTCCGGGCTCTGGAAGTCTACGAACTGACCGGACGGCCGATCAGCGAGTTAAAGGAGGAGACCGAGCCTTTACCTTTTGAGTTTCGTAAAGTCGGCCTGAACCGCTCTCGAGAGATGCTATACGAGAGAATAGAACTTCGGGTGGATGAGATGCTGGAGCAAGGGCTCATGGCCGAGGTCAAAAGTCTGGTCGAGAAGGGCTTCGGGCCCGACTGGGGAGCCTGGGAGACGATCGGCTATAAGGAACTGACGCTTTATTTGCAGGGAGAGAAAGATTACGAAGAGGCCGTCGAAGAGATAAAGAAGAATACTCGCCACCTGGCCAAATACCAGCAGAACTGGATGGAGAAAGTGGAAGGAATTAAGACCTTCGACCTCGAAACCAAAGTGGAAGCAGGGGAACTTCTTTTCGAATACCTGGTGGGAGAAGCGTGATTCCAGGGATCTGGTTTACTTAAAGCCAACCAGCTGGACGTCAAACCAGAGACCGGTATCATCTCCGCTTATTCCAACTTTCAGGCAGTTCTGGAGAGTGTTATATACGGAGTAAGATAGTTCGGAAAGGTTTCCATCAACCAGGTCGTACTTGCCGCTCAGCCCGAGTGACCAGCTATCGAAGATCTCTAGATTGATGTCGGCAGAAAACTCTTTCAGCCAGGACTGAAATGGTTTGCCGGTGAGTTGGAATTCCAGATCGTTTTCTCCACGGTGAAAGCTAAGACCGAGACTGGATTTCTCTAATTCTCTTCCTGGAAAATCATAGCCGGTTGATAGTTCCAGAACGAAATTACTCAAGGAGTAAAGAGTAGTCGTCCCGATTGATTTAAGTTCCCCTCCCGATAACGAGTACTCCAGAGCGAGATCTTGGTCCAGTCGACCCCTGCCAAAGCTAGCCCCGCATTCCAGGTCCGAAAACCCGTTGCCTGGAGGGAAGTGATACTGGAAATCCAGGTTCTGTTCTATCCCGTACTGGCTGCCAGTGTAGTCAAAGTTCAGCCGATTCCTGGCCTTGACGCTATCGAACTCGAATGGAGTCTCCCCCGTTTTTGCCGTGTGGTCGAAGGTCAGCTCTATAGTTCCTGGACCCTTGAGCCTCAGCCCGGGAGACAGGCTTTCCCGGCCCCTCGTCTCAGAGTTACCGCTTACCGGATTGAAGTACTGGTCGATTCCTCCTTTCCCGCTGAGAGGTATGCTGAAACCGTCGATTGGAGAGATTTCCGTGGAGAAGTACCAGTCGAACCCCGCTCTTGCCGCGGAAGTTCGGTTTGAATCCCCGCTCATTCGCTCCCTGTAGTACCCAAGGTCAGCCCGTAGTTCGTTGTTGAAGGGGAGTAATCCTAGTGGTTCACCCCAGTTGATCGATAGCTCGGGGAATCTTTCCACCACCCTTGTCACGTCATCTCCATCATCACTACTCGTCCCTCCTTTTTCCTCCCGGGCGGCCGTCAGGTCCCACCCCGGTCCGGGTTCCGTGGCTTTAAGGCCGAGGCTCCACTCGTTCCCGTCGTAATCCGTCCC
>CAZWZR010000234.1:0-2662 GCA_964638365.1 uncultured Thermotogae bacterium
GTAAAAGAACATAGTCCGTAGTCAAATTTGTTTTTCTACAAGCCCCGCACCTTGGGGCGGGGTAATTGACTGAAATTAGCCGGGTGACAATTAAGCGTTAACTTGCAAATGCACCCTAAAACCTTAGAATTTTAGGGTTTTAGGGTAAGGCAGTAAGGCAAGGTTAAAGGAAGACCCCTGGTCATAATATTTATTTCTCTCAGGGAAATTTACTTATTCAAAACTTTGAGGGTTTTCATGATCAAATCTCGCAACGGGGCTTAAGATACTTACTCTGTTCATGACCGGTCACGGCATTCACTTTCCGTGGCCATTTTTTATTAGGAGGTAAAATGTCCGGAGACAGGGATGTTCTTGTTTTTGGCCTGGATGGTGTTACGTTCGACCTCATCGGTGATTGGATTGACCAGGGAGAATTACCTTACTTCGAGAAGTTAATTCAGGAAGGGGTCCAGGGGGATCTGACCAGCACCCTACCTCCCGTCACCGGTCCAGCCTGGTCCAGCTTTCAAACGGGGCTGCGCCCCGGGAAGCACGGCGTGTTTGATTGGGGAAACGCAGGGGAAGAAGCACCCGGAAAAGGGATAGTGGACTCCACCCATATTCAGTCCGATACATTATGGGAGCTCTTGAGTCAGGGTGGAAAAGAGGTCGGCGTCATCGGCTTACCGGTAACTTACCCACCCCGAGAAGTAAACGGCTTTATCCTGACCGGCCTTCTGACCCCTCAAAACGCAGAAGATTACGTATACCCCCAGGGCCTGGAGGACGAAATACATGAAGTCGTCGACAACTACGTTACCGCGCCGCTACACGCCGAGATGGCGGTAAATAAACAAGCATGGGTGGAGGAACTGGAAAACTCGATTGAAAACCGCGAAAAAGTATCCACACATCTGCTCAGCCAGGAATCCTGGGACGTATCAATGGTCTACTTTATGGAAACTGATACGGTCATGCACCATCTTTACCACACGGTTAGAGATGACGGCAAGGGCCCATCGGACGATAAGTTCGACGAAAACCCCGTACTCAGAATCCACAAAAGGGTGGAACAGGCAGTAAAACGGATAGTAGATGCGGTTGCCGAACCGGACACGGACGTAATTTTAGTCTCCGACCACGGCTTTGGACAACTTGACTGGATATTTAACGTAAATACCTGGCTCATGGAACAAGGCTACCTCAGCCTAAAGAACGATCCATCCACCAGGCTCAAACGGACCGCCCTCAACCTTGGCCTGAACCAGAAGAATCTCTACTATCTGGGAGACCTGCTCGGTCCGCTGGGCAAGTCAAAGAAGTGGGATATGCAGGGGTTCGAGGACATACTGGGCAAAATATTCCTCTCCATGGATGATGTAGACTGGAGAAACACAAAAGCTTTTTCGCGAGGCGGTGTTCTTGGAGAAATCGGTTTAAACGTAAAAGGGCAGGGACCACCGGGAGGAATAAATCCCGAAGGTATTGAGAAGTTGAAAGAAGAACTTACCTCCGACCTTAAAAACGTTCGTAATCCTTCCACGGGTAAGCCCGTTGTGGAAGAGGTCATAGATAGCGAGGAAGCTTATGATGGCCCGCAAGCAGATATTGGGCCCGACCTGCTGTTCAAGACGAAGGACATGCGCACTGACACGGGCGGTCTGACAGTCTTCAAATCAGCAAAACCGATTATCGAGTCCTTTGCAACAACCGGTACCCATCGTATGAACGGCATCTTCATGGCCTCCGGGCCAGAATTTCAGGAAGAAAGATCAGTTGAGGGGCTACATATTACTGACGTGGCCCCAACCATACTTCACCTTGCCGATCTGCCGATACCGGAATATATGGATGGTACGGTAGAGGAGGAAATCCTTGCCCCTTCCTTCAAAGCAGGCAACCCGCTCCGCTATCGTGACCTGAATCTTCCCGACGGAAACGGTAATAAAGAAGATCCGGAGGCGAAATCGGACAAGGAAAACGAGGAAATCAAAGAAAGGTTAAAGGGGCTTGGTTATCTCGACTGAAAGACCCACTGGGATCGAATTTTACCGAACCCCCAGAGTCTTGACTTCCCACTGCACTGTAACGCTGTTAACCATCTATTGCAGGAGGCTTTTATATACAGGTATACACTCCTTCCTCAGGGCGTTTCCCTGAAGTTAACTTTCGAACGATCACTCCTTGAACTATCCTGTTACATGGCATATAGTGCAAACAGAAACTATTATTAACAATTCTTTCATCATCAATTTCTAAAAAATTCGCCGGGGGTGATAAACGAAAAGTTTTCTCCACTCAATTCTTTCACCATCAAAAAAGTGCTTTATAATCTTGGGTTTAATAACTTTCTTTCAACGAAACCCCATAGTAAGAAGACAATTAAGAAAATGTGATCATTGGGGGTTTCTACCCCCGGTGTCAGGATAGGTCGAAGTGTTGGCCAATTTTCTTTAATACTAAACAGTTGATATTGACCAGAGCGCAAAGACTATCATTTGGACTAAACATCACCGCGGGGCTGTAAAGCCCCATCTATCGGAGAGTTACGTTGGTGAAATATTTGAATTCCAGTTAACCTTCAAAAAAGTTAAGTAGAGCAAAATGATTCCAAAATCTAAAAATCCAAGAGGGGGTACTATGCAAGATTCTCGTGGAAGGGCAGCTCGTGCGGCCCTGA
>CAZWZR010000235.1:0-2656 GCA_964638365.1 uncultured Thermotogae bacterium
ATAGCATTTCAGCCGCTCAGGAGAAACTAAGCGAACTACTGGGCGAATACGAAGGTCGCAGTTTCATAGTATACCATCCTGCCTGGGGGTACTTCGGGGACGAGTTCAAGCTGCGGCAGGTAGCGATACAGGAAGGTAAAGACGAACCGGGCCCCAGAAGGATTAGAGAAATAGCTAATTTCGCCGAAGAGCAGGGTATCTACAGGATCATCACCTCTTCTCAATTTAACCCTTCGACGTCCAAGATGGTGGCAAAAGAATTCGGTGGGAAGGTTTCGATGGTTAACTCCATGGAGAAAGAAATCCTGGGCGAGCTGATAAAACTGGGGAAAGAGATCTCTGATGGTTACGACAAGTCTTGACCTCCAAACTGGAACCTGGAGAATAATTAACTAACGGCCCGGAACGAATCCCGAAGAGGAGGGTGGACAATGGAGGAAGAAGAGATACCGGTAAAGACAAGGGACTTAACTGCTGGATACGACGGAAACCCCGTCATTAGTAACGTCAACTTGACGGTAAAAGAAGATGATTTCATGGGAATAATTGGGCCCAATGGGGGAGGTAAAACTACCCTTCTCAAGACGATACTGGGTCTTATCAGGCCGATGAGGGGTGAAGTAAAGGTCTTTGGAAAACCCCCCGAGGAAACCAGAAGTAGAATTGGTTACGTCCCCCAGTATGCTACCTTCGACGAGGACTACCCCATAACGGTCCACGAAGTGGTTCAGATGGGAAGGCGAAGGGATAAGAAGTTTTACGAGAGCTACTCCCAGATGGATAACCGCAAGACCAGGGAAGCGCTCGAAGCAGTAGAGATGAAGGACTACGAGGAAGAACCAGTCAGCGAACTATCGGGCGGTCAGAAGCAGAGGGTGTTTATCGCCAGAGCACTAGTATCAGACCCCGAGGTTCTCCTGCTGGACGAACCTACCGCCAGCGTAGACAGAAAGATCGAAAAAGGCATTTATTCGCTTCTCAACCAATTTAACGAGGAAATGGCAATCGTAGTCGTTACTCACGACATTGGGGTTATGTCTTCTTACGTTACGAAGGTATCCTGTCTCAGTGGAGAGCTCTATACGAGCGACGAACCACATCTGGGCCGTGAGATGCTGGAGGATGCTTACCAGTGCCCGGTAGAGTTAATCACTCATGCGGGTGAAGAGATACCACACCGTGTGTTAGGGGAGCACGAGGAAAACCCAGGGGGGAACGGATAACAATGGGAGAGATAGTTGACCTGCTATCCTTTCCGTTCGTACAGAGAATGCTGGTTGCCGGTTTTCTGGCGAGTATCGTCGGCGGAATAATAGGGACCTACGTGGTCGTAAACAGGGTCGTTGTCATGAGCGGTGGCATTGCTCACATAACTTTCGGAGGAATCGGGCTGGCGTATTTGCTCCAGGACAAGTTAAACTGGAGCTGGATGGACCCGATGATCGGTGCAATAGTGTTCGCTCTGGCCTCTGGAGCAATATTTAGCTCCGACTACGTCCAGAAGCGGGTTCGACAGGATTCTACAGTTGGGGTACTCTGGGTCATCGGTATGGCACTGGGAATACTCTTCATCAACCTCGTGGATAAGTCCCAGGTCAACGTGCAGGATCCTGCGAGCATTCTTTTTGGAAACATTCTTCTAATAGAGAAATTCGATTTGTACCTGTTTACTGGCCTGACGCTCGGCATACTCCTCACGGTTATCCTCTTTTTCCGAGATTTCCGGATACTTACCTTTGATGATGAGTTCGCCCGGATTTCGGGCTTGAAAGCCGGTGCTTTAAACCTGCTTCTCTTTTCGCTTATCGCCCTGACAGTGGTTATTCTGATTAGAGTAGTGGGAGTAGTTCTGGTCATAGCCATGTTAACTATCCCACCGGCGATAGCGAGCCTCTTTAGCGATCGATTGAGCATGACTATGGTTCTGGCGGTCCTGGTAGGGCTAATTGGTTCTTACCTCGGGGTTTTCAGCTCACTGATCTTTGATACCCCTCCTGGCCCAATGATAGTACTATGGCTCGGTGCCATGTTCATTCCGGCGTTTGCAGGGGGGAAGAAATTCGGTTAAAATCCAGTTCGGATGAAAGGCTTGAAGGGTTCTGCCATGCAAATCCCGCAAAAACCGGGCTTAAAAGCCTTCTAATTAAATAATATATGACTGACGTGTCACTGGTTCTTCCGCCACAGCTTTTCGAAGAAGGTCCTCCGGGACCGACTGAGACCCCAGTTTACATGGTCGAAGCCGGCCGTTACTTCCAGGATTTCGAATTCCATAAAAAGAAACTACTCTTCCACCGGTCTTCTATGCAGCGTTACGCGGAAAAGTTGCGAGAGAATGGGAGGGAAGTAAAATACCTGGCTCAGGAGGACGGGGAACCACTGGAGACCCTCTTCAACGAGGTTTTATCCAAGGGAAAATTCGTTTTGTTTTATTACGATCCGGTAGATCATAAGCTAAGAGAAAAACTCCGGAAACTTTCTTCTCGGTTCGAGGTAACCCTGGAGGAGATAGATAATCCCGGATTTATAACACCCACCGAGCGCTTCAATGACTTGTTCGAGGGAGAAGATTACAGGATGAGCAGGTTCTACCGGGATCAACGCCGCCGACTCGACGTACTAATGGATGACGATGGACCGGAGGGCGGCAAGTGGA
>CAZWZR010000236.1:0-2612 GCA_964638365.1 uncultured Thermotogae bacterium
ACCCCAGTTATCCAGAACAGGACCATTGGGGCCCAGCCCCATACTCCTGCCGCCATGTGGTGTCCCCATCGATCGTTTTCCGAGTGGGCGATTACCGGTAATCCAATTCCCGTGCTGGCCAGTACCGTAAAAGTCAGATAAATAACGTAGTTTTTAACCTTGCTCACGTTCTCCTCCTTAAATTATCTAAGATTGGTAGCTCGGACTGATATCCACGCTTTTTAACCTGTTGGAGTTGGTTACCACGTTTATCGAAGAAAAAGCCATCGCCATTTCGGCAATTGCAGGGTGCAAGAAGCCCATTACAGCGATCGGTATGGCCACGATATTGTAGAAGAAGGCCCAGAAGAGGTTTCCTTTTATCTTGGAGAACGTCGCCTCGGAAAGGTTTACAGCTTTAACCACTGCTGAGAGATCGCCTTTCACCAGCGTTATGTCAGCTGCCTCGATCGCAATATCTGTCCCGGAACCGATGGCTATACCGACGTCGGCCTGCTTTAATGCCGGTGCGTCGTTGATCCCGTCACCGACCATTGCCACTTTTTCACCGTCCTCCTGTAGTTTAAGCACTTCGTCCCTCTTCCTGTCGGGCATGACTTCGGCAATGACCCTATCTATACCTACATCGGAGGCTATCGCTCTGGCCGTACGTTCGTTGTCACCGGTTATCATCACCGGCTCCAGTCCGAACTCCTTCAACTCGGCTATGGCATCCGCGGAGTCTTCCTTGATCTGATCGGCAACGCCGATTAAACCCAGCACTTCACCATCTTTCGCCACCAGCATGGCGGTCTTTGCCTCTTTTTCCAGTTCCTTTACCTTCTCCTTGACCGAACCGTAGTCTATGTCGTTTGATTCCATCAGCTCCCGGTTTCCGACCAGCAACCTGTTGCCGTTCAGTTTCGCCTCTATCCCCTGGCCGACCAGCGCCGAAAAGTCCGACACCTCTCTTATTTCCAGCTCCTTCTCCTCTGCGGCAGCAACTATTGCCTCGCCCAGCGGGTGCTCAGAACTTTTTTCTGCTGACGCTGCTAGCGCAAGCAACTCTTCCTCCGAGCCATTCGCCGATATCACGTCGGTAACTCCCGGCTCGCCTTCGGTTATCGTCCCCGTCTTGTCCAGTACTATGGTATCTACGTCTTTCATCGTCTGAATTGCCTCGCCCTTCCTTATCAGCACGCCGTTCTCGGCCCCCATACCGGATCCAACCATAAGGGCGGTCGGAGTAGCCAGACCGAGGGCACAGGGACACGCGATTACAAGTACGGAGATCCCCGCAAACAGTGACAATGAAACTACCCCCAGCGTCGGGTCGACCCAGGGGATAAATCCGGCAGCCCAGGTTGCCAGACCCTGAAAAGTTCCGGAGAACCCGAGCCAGAGGGCAATAGTTATCAGAGCTATACTGATCACTGTCGGCACGAAGAAAGTGGTGACCCTGTCTGCGAAGTTCTGTATCGGTACCTTTGTTCCCTGGGCTTCTTCAACCAGCTTTACCACCTGGGAAAGGAATGTATCCTCGCCTACACCGGTCGCCTCTACCTTGAGAACCCCCTGCTTGTTGACGGTGGCACCAATTACCTCGTCACCTTCTTCCTTTTCTACGGGCATCGATTCGCCGGTAGCGATCGACTCATCAACAGAAGATCTGCCGTCCTTCACTACCCCGTCCGTCGGTATCTTCTCTCCCGGGCGGACGATCATCAGGTCCCCGACCTCGACCTCGTCGACAGGCACTTCCATCTTCTTGCCATCTCGTTCGACCCTTGCAGTTTTCGCTTCCAGACTCATCAACTTCTGGATCGCTTCGGATGCCCTTCCCTTTGCCTTCTCCTCGATATACCTGCCGGTCAAATGGAAGCCCATGATCATAGCTCCAACGCCGGAATAGTTGAGCAGGTGGGGGGCGAGATCGAACTGGCTCAACACAGTCACGTAGCCGGTAAGGTAAGCGGCCATAGAACCCATCATTATCAGCGTGTCCATGTTGGGCGCCAGGTGGCGGGCCGATTTGAAGCCGCTGCTTAGCGTTTCCCGGCCCATCCAGAGCAATGCCGGAGTAGCCAGGAGAATCATTCCCAAATCGTAAACCAGCGCGGAAGGCCATTTTATCCCGGTTATCATTTCGGGAACCATCCAGGCGATGATCGGGGCCACGAAAATCCAGGTCCAGATCATTTTACCTTTGGCCTTTTCGACCTTCTGCTGGCTCTCCTCCAGTTTGCTTCTTTCCTCCTCGGCTCCACCGGAAGTCGCAACCTCTTTGACCCCGTAACCGGCTTTATCGACAGCCTGTTTAAACTCGTCGTAACTCACCTTGCTCGGGTTGAAGCTCAAAGTCGCCTTCTCCGTAGTCAGGTTGACGTTGGCCTGCTCCACTCCTTCCAGTTCGGCCAGCGCCCCTTCCACTGCCTGCGAGCAGGAAGCGCAGGTCATTCCTTCTATCTCCAATTCGGCTTCTCCCTTCTCAGGACTCTTAACACCGTAACCGGCCTCTTCTACAGCACGTTCGAGTTCCTCGTCTTCGACCTTATCCGGATCGTAAGCTAACGAAGCACGGTCGGTTGCCAGGTTTACGTTGACGTCTTCAGTTCCTTACAGATCAGCGAGGT
>CAZWZR010000237.1:0-2594 GCA_964638365.1 uncultured Thermotogae bacterium
CCAAGAGGGGGTACTATGCAAGATTCTCGTGGAAGGGCAGCTCGTGCGGCCCTGACGACCTTTTTAATTCTCTTTTCTTTATCTCTGGCACTTAGTCCAGTTACAGTTGTCGCGGAAGATCTACCTGAAGGGGTTCACCTTACCTGGAGTTCAAACGACGTCCACAGTTCGATGAACGTCTCCTGGGGGACGGCCTCGGCGGATAGCGGAGATGTAGTGCTATACGACGACCAACCCAGAGGCGGAGACCCGGAGGAGTACGAACACAGGGCCGAAGGAGTTAACGAAAAGGTAATCGGTGAAGAGGAAAAATTGGTCGGTTACGCTCACCATGTCACGCTGGATGGCCTGGAGCCCGGGGAGAGCTATTACTTCGTCTGCGGGAGCGAGAAAGGTGGTTACAGCGAGGAATTTAAGTTCAAGACGATACCCCGAGACCCGGAAAAACTACACTTCGCCGCGTTCGGAGATACCCGACAGGGAGCCCTGGACTTTCCGAAGGGCAGAAATGCAGTTGCAAATGCAATGGCCTCTCACGACCCTCAATTCATCGTCCACTCCGGAGACTTTATCGAGGAACCGTTCAGTGGAGACGAGTGGCAGGAGTACCTTAACCACGTCGAATCTTCATACGTGGATTCCGACGGTTACCTGATCCCGATGGTTCCCGTAGTTGGAAATCACGAGGTGGGTGGTGACTACGGGCTCGCTAGGACTAAGAAAGATGCCCGCGTTTATCACTCCTACTTCAACTTACCCAATAATGAACGCTGGTATACCCTGGAATTTTCACCCTACTTCAAATTCTTCGGCCTTAACAGCGAAACCTACACCGGTCCGGCAAGCGATCAGTATCAGTGGCTCGAGGAAGAGCTACAGGAAGCTGAAGACACGAGCTGGAAATTTTCAGCCTATCACAGACCCAGTTACGGCGAAGACTACGGTGGACAGGGTACTTCGTCCAAGTTTCTGCCATTGTTCGACGAATACCACATGGATGTCGGGGTAGAGGGTGACTTCCACATGTACGCCAGGTCTCAGCCTTTGAACCCGACTGACTCTCCGGGTAAGTACGTACCTTACGATCAGGGGACAGTCCACGTAATCGCCGCGGGGGGAGGAGCGCCTTTATACTCTGCAGATCCTGCCTGGTGGCACGCTACAGGTCCAATCAGTGAGTACTCCTACTCGATCTTTAATGCCTCAGATAGCTCTCTCAATATGAAAGCTTACGATACGGACGGGAACGTAATAGACAAAATGGAAATTCACAAGGACCTATCTAAACCGGAGACGGTGCTGGAAACCAAAGAGACCGGCGTATCGGACGACAGTACCGGTCCTCCACCACTCGTCCAGTTCGATGAAGGCGCGAATATACCGATCGTCAAGATTTCGAAAGTTGGTAATGGAACCGTAGCGGCCGGCGGCATTGCCTGGGCTTCAGTAAACGACGAGTGGAAGTCCGGAGAACTCGATATCTTCTACGAAGAAACACTTAAACAGTTGAATCCTGAAGGGAAAAAGGTACTCTGGTACGAGGGCTATGAGGCAAATTATCCAGTTGGCAAGTGCTCTGACCTGGTAGAATCCCTGGAGGAAGCAGGGTTTGAAATTGAAGGTAGAGACCAGGAACCGATTACCAAAGAACTTCTATCTGACTACGACATTCTGGTCATACCCCAGTTAGGACTAGGAGATCCACTCAAAGGTGGAAACCCGGACCTGCTGCCCTGGGACGACGTAAACGTCATCGAAGAATTCGTCCGGGAAGGGAACGGCTTAATGGTCATGGATGCTCACGATTACGGCGGTCACAACTGGGCGGAGGTCCAGAACAAGATCCTGGCCGGCGTTGGCGCGGACATGACGCTTCAGTCGGATGGACTTTACGACTGGGCAGACAACTGGAAGGCGTTTTACTACCCCACCGGAAAGGTCAACCCCGATACAACTATAGGAGCAAACTACAAAGAACGGACGGGCAAGGAGGAAATTTCATTATTCGAGGTTTCCTCCGTCGTGGATAACCCGTCTCTATACCTGGAAAAGATTCCGGGTGGAGAGACAACAGTCGTGGATGGAAGGATCTCAAAGGCCGATACTCGAGTCCACGTCACGACGAAAGAGGGTGGATCAGGCTACGTCAGGATTCAGAAAACTCCTGATACCGGTGAGCTTTCGGCCACTGCTGGCGTACACGAACCCCTGGTAGAAGTAAGCATTCAATCGGAGATAGCCGCAGAAAAAATAGACTGGCCCATAACGGTCGAGATTTACTATCCCCAGGCAGCCTTCGAGAAAACCATTCTCCAGAACGAAAATCAGCTGGAGATGTACTACTGGGACGACGAACAGAGTGCATGGAGGCGGTGTCAGGAAGTAGGTGTAAATTCCGCGAGGAACGTAGTAGTAGCAAGCGCCTATCATCTGTCTAAATTTGCAATAATGAGCGACCCAAGGTAAGAACTATAATCTTCGCAAAGACACTCAATCCAATTCATTAAAGCCCCGCAACCACTGCGGGGCTTTATTCTTTTTTTTGCCGGACCTTCTTTCTCAGCCCCTCATAGATTCTGCGTTAATTACCGTTG
>CAZWZR010000238.1:0-2589 GCA_964638365.1 uncultured Thermotogae bacterium
CGATCCCACTCCTCCTCGTACTGGCCCCACTCCCAGGTTGGTTCTATGACCTCGTTTTCTTCGAGGTTTCTTACAAGGAAGTTCAGGTTCTTTTCCAGCAGGTCTCTATCGATACCGAATCTCTCGTGATTTGGCTTTCTGACGAAATCGAGCGGTTTTGGAACGTAGTTTCCCCATTCCTCCAGATTCGCCTGAATCAACTCCTGGACTGCTTCCTCCAGTTTGGGCTGTATTCTGGTTGACCAATCCTCGGGCGCACTCCTGAATAACCGGACGTAACAGTAGATTTCGTGTTCGGAGTGGAAGTCTTCTTGTGAGTTTAATCTCTCTACCGCGTCGGCGAGCAGATCCGTGGGGTTTAATCCATCGACCAGACCCTCGTACTCCAGTAGATAGCCAGTTATCTCCGCGGTTGGGTTGCCCCATGATTCGTCCAGAACTGTCCCTCCACTTTCTCCGTCATAGTGCCACCAGGGGGCATGAGGGTAATTATTGATTTCCCGGGGGACGGTAAACCATCGCTCGCTTTCCTCGTCAAAGGTCTTCTCAAAATAACTTATAGCCTTTTTTACCAATTCCCCTGGAACCCTTTCCTTTTCTGTTTGGTTCAGGGTCTGAAAAGCCTTAGTAGTTACAACAGGAGAAGAGACCGGGGATCTTAGATCGGGACTAAGTCCGTGCCCAAATCCACCATCGGGGTTCTGGTAGTGTTTAAGTTCCGTTACCACTTTGTCGCTGCTGGAATCCTGGAACCTGGACTCATAAATTTTTCTCTCCAGAGCTCTTGCCGAGTGGAGCAAAAAATCACTTGCACTTTCAAAACCGCTCTCGGATAAGGTTTCCTTCTTCAATGGACTCCTTTTAATATTCTGTTACGACAAATGAGGTGCAGAATTGGGATAGAAAAACGGACATTCGATGGTCAAAATTTTAATAGAAACGTGGCCGGTGAAACCTTTCCATTTGTACAATTCTTTATTAAGTATAAGGAATACTTTGGTAAAAACCAATTAGACCCGATTAAGCCGGTTTTTAATCCACGTTTCTGACCTCCCCGGAACCGGAGACGTTCTTATTTACTCTCGGGTTCCCCCGGTAGAATACTTCGCCACTTCCACTTATCCGGACGTTTAGTTCGCTTTGCACGTTCAGTTCCGTCTTACCGGATCCGCTTATCTTTACGTCGGCTATATCGCTAACCAGATTAACTGCCGTATAGTTGGCTGAGCCCGAGATCTCTATTCTTTGTTCTCGAACGTCTCCATTAAGGACTAATTCTCCCGACCCGTTTACGCCAGACTCCAGCCGATCAGCAGTCAAGTTGCTTACGTAAGCTTTACCGCTGCCGTTCACCTGAAGCATGAAACTATCTACGGAGATATCGGTCGCGTCTAAAGAACCGGAACCGGATATAATGAACTCCCGGGGATTCGATAATGTCAAGTAATATTTTATCCCTCTCCGGGGTATTACCGTGCGGATCCATCCCGTATTAAAATCCAGGGTAAGCGTCTTTCCCGAGACCCTCGTATCTATCAAGGACATTACGTTGTCCTCCGCTTCTATAGTTAGGGATTCCTCGTCTCCCTGGTTAACAATAATTTCACCCCGACCCCTGAGCTCAACCGTAGAAATATCTGAAATCGCTCGGGTTTCTGTTACTACCTGCCCGGAACCAACGGTGAGGGTCAGAGATCCCAGAACCAGTAAAGCCCCAAAACCAGCCAGGATAATTTGAATTTTGTTCATTTTACTCTCCTTTAAGTTATTTTCTCGACTTTTCTAAATATTAAAACGGTCAGCACTAAACAGAACACCGTAAACCCGGCTATAGCTCCCAGGTTGGTAAGATATCCGGCAGCCGTCACTTCCCCGAGCAAGGACTGCTGAGCTATCTCTCCGTATTTAAACGGGGATATCATATCGTACGGTGACTTTAAAGTAGATAGAAGAGCAAGTACCAGAGTAACGGTACCGCTTCCAAAAGCAGCAGAGATCTTGGACCTCGTCCAGGCGCTGAAGATCATGGTCAGACCTACCACAAATGAAATAACGACTGAGATTCCCAGCGCCCCAAGCATTATTTTACCCAGAGGGTAAGAATCAAATAGGTAAACGGCATAGTACCACGTGACGAACCCAGCAACGAGATTACCCAGAATGATATAGGATATCCTGGCAAGAAACTTTGACAGGACAATTTGAGTTTTACTTACCGGCCTTGCCAGCAGAAGTTCCAGTGTTCCCGTTTCTCTTTCCCCGGCCAGAGCAGCAATGGTGATTAAAATTGCGACAATCGATCCCATCTGGAGTGAGTTCCCGACGTAATCGGCCAACCCCGCCATAAGGGAGGGTTCGAAAGCTTCCGCCAGGTTTTCCGGCATCAACTGGGGAATAAATTTTTGCAACAAGACGGACGAAGCACCAAATACTATCAGTACGGCGGTAAAGGCTACCCCCTGAATCCTGGTTTCTTTAAATTCTTTGACGAGCAATCGTCGAATTTTCATTTCGTACCCTCCTCCATCGTTTCCATGAATATGTCTTCAAGAGTCACCTCAGCGAAGTCGTAGTAGGTAACGACCGCCT
>CAZWZR010000239.1:0-2553 GCA_964638365.1 uncultured Thermotogae bacterium
TTTGTCCGTTTGATAACTCCGACTCCGACAAGGAAGGCGTATCCCGCACCTACAAGGGTGTGGATGGCTACGCCCCGGTCTTTGCCTACCTGGGTAAAGAAGGCTACGGTATAAATACCGAACTTAGAGAGGGAAAGACCCACTGCCAAAAAGGTACACCACAGTTTTTGGAGGAGACGATAGACTACGCTAAAAGGGTTACCGACAAACCACTCTTGTTCCGGCTTGATTCCGGAAATGACTCCATCGATAACATAGAGGTCTTCAAAGAAGCAGGTGTGAACTGGATCATCAAACGCAACCTCCGCCGTGAATCAAAAGAAGACTGGGTTAAGCTAGCAAAAGAAGAAGGGGAACTTACCAACCTTCATTCCGGAAAGGTGAAGTACTTGGGGAAAACAGAGGTGAAAAGAGAAGACTTCGATGATCCGCTAAACGTAGTATACAAGGTAACGGTAGAAAGAACAGCCCCCGACGGACAAATGCTTCTCTCTCCCGAGATAGAGGTCGATACCTACTGGTGTTCCCTAAAGGACCTACCGCCAGAAGAGGTAATCCAGCTTTACCAAAACCACGGAACATCCGAACAGTTTCACTCCGAGATCAAGGGAGAGCTGGACCTGGAGAGATTACCTTCCGGCTACTTTGAGACCAATGGCCTGGTGCTTCACCTCGGTATCTTCAGCTACAACGTGCTGCGACTGGTTGGCCAGGAGAGTCTGAAAAGAGACGACTTGCCCCTGCGGGAGAAGGGCCAAAGAAGACGGGTAAAGACGATAATAGGGAATCTGATAAATTTGGCCTCCAAGTTCACAAGACACGCCAGAAGCTACAAACTGAGATTCCCCAAGGTCAACCCCTGGCGGATACCGTTTAGGAGGATATATCTTGCATTCGATAGCATATGAAGGTGATAAGCTAATATCCGGAACTCATTAGGTGGTTCCAAGCTGACTGTAGCTAAACTGTAACCTTGCCTCAAAAATTGACCGAAGAAGGTGGTGAAATTGGGTTAATAAACGGGAAAATAACTAGTTTCGCGAAAAAAATAGCGCCGTAACAAAAAACTAAGCAAATATTGAGCCGAGAGAATCGGAAAAGTGGAAAAAGAGATGTGCTTCACGGATTCAGGTTGAAATTAATGCGTCCTTGAGATCGTTGTATCTACTCAGAGTTTGGTTGAATACTGGGTTACCATTGGTCTCCGGGAACCCATTGGTCTCCGGGAACCCTAGTTTCGGGCCCTCCAATTACAAGCGGTATGGTTGCCACGTTCCTTCTTGCTTCTCCCAGCGGTACTGCAGCGAGGTAAAACAGAGGTCCGGCCATCTCGTAGGCCAGCAAGGACTCCGCCAGAGGCTCCGGGATAAACCTTCCGTTCTCCTCGTAGGTCTCCGAAGGAAACCTAAACCCTTCCGAGAAGGTTTCCGGGTTGGGAGTCCAATTAGAGCTTGGGATCCATTCACTTCCCGGAAACCACTCGGATCCCGGGAAAAACTCCTCTCCCGCCTCCATTAACGACATGTTCTGTCCCGGTTCTAAGGAAACCGCCCTTTCGGAAAGGTACTGTTTGCTTATTTCGCCCCTCTTTACCAGTGCCGCAAAAAGTCGCACCCGAACGGGTCTTTCTCCTTCGTAACTCAGGTGAATTCCCCCTTCGAGTCGTTCCCTCGCCATCTCGGGCCTTTCCTTCATGAGTTCTGCGAACTCCTCTGTGGGCCCGATCACGAGCCTGTCCTCTATCTCTTGTGCTTGACCGACCTGCAAAAACGAGGTTGCGAGCAAACCGATTAACAACAGTGTCGTTAAAATGTAGCTTGTGCGCTTTGATCGAGAGCTGAGCACGTAATTATCCATTGTATCCTCCCTTTAAATGGGTTTGGAAGTGTTTTCGTACCTACCATTTTCCGATCAAATAGTCATAGCGATTGTTATAATATAAGCAAAAAATAATCATTCCGTTTGCAGCTCAACATAAGTAGATTTTACAGGTTAGTCTCTCTCGACTTTGTTGGTTATCTTCGGCGTGGCCTTTTTTTCTCACGTTTTTTCGACAGATACTGGTAGAGCAGGAACGTTCTCTTCTCGCTTCTACTTTGGATTTCGAGGTCTGTAAAACGGGAAACATATCGACCACCCCACGTGGTCACAAAAGTAGATTAAATTACTCTACTTTTATTATACAGGAAAGTTGGCCTGATACAAACCAGTCAGGGGGGGTAAATGAATAAAAAGTGAGAGCAGTACTTCCCGCGTTATTACTATCGTAGTTGCACAACTTCAATGTCCATGCCAGGAAAACTTGATTTTCCAAACCTGTACTGTCTCACATTTGCTCGCAGTGGTGAAAGCCTGGGTCGAATCCTGCTGATAAGATGTCCCTGAATCTTTAAAGAGACCCACGAAAGTTAATCCAAATTCACCAAAACTTACCGTGGAAGCCCCAGGGCTTGCCCTGGGGAGGAATTGGCTTGTTTCTGTCCTCCAGCACTCAATTCGGAACTTGTGTTGTATTTGTTCCTAGTACAACTGAGCAGGGCGAATTGAGTGCTG
>CAZWZR010000240.1:0-2477 GCA_964638365.1 uncultured Thermotogae bacterium
AGTTCCTCGTTGGTGCTTTGCAGTTCTTCGTTGGTCGCCTGTAGTTCCTCGTTGCGGGATTTCAACTCTTCATTCGAAGTCTCCAGCTCCTCGATCGTCGCCTGCAGGGACTCCTTCGTCTCTTTTAGTTCTTTCTCCAGGGCCTCTACCCGCCGATCGGCCTCTTCTGTTGGTTCTGTCGGTTCTTTCGGGTGTTTCTTTGTCTCCTCTGGTCCTTCCGGGCTTTGCTCGGTACCTTTTTCCTGAAACACAACCATAAATAGATCAACGCTGTGGGAACTTTTGTTCACCGGTTCCACGATCAAATCGAGGGTAGCCTCCTCACCGTTATACTCGACTGTTACGCCTTCCCGTTTTGCGGGGCTATCCCCTTTACTCGCCTCGCTGACCGCACCGGACAGCTTGTACCGGAGGTCCCCGCGGGCCATTTCGAGAATATTCATACTCGGCTTCCCTTCCGGCGGTACCAGGTATCTCTCCGTATTTCCGTGGAAGTAGTGAATCTCGTAGTTTTCGTCTATCAGGGCCGCGGGCTGGCTGTAGCTTTCCAGTATCTTCTCTTCTGCCAGCTCCCGGACGTCCGGAGGTTTTTCCTCACCTGCCTCAGTTTCCTCGACTCCGTATTCCCCCCGCCCGGTGAAGGGAAACTCCGGGTGGGTCACTCCTCGATCCGGGGGATTACTCTTCCGGCGAAGGACGCTCTTTTTCCCGTCAACTGCTTCAAACAGGTCGGTAAACTCACCCGGGCTCTCCGAATCACCCAGAAGTAATATCCCGTCATCGTTTAACGAGTAATGGAACAGCGGTAGAACCTTTCTGTGGAGTTTTCTGTTCATGTAAATCAGGACGTTGCGGCAGCTGATCAGATCCATTCCGGAAAGAGGTGGGTCCTCGATCAGGTCGTGTTGTGCGAAGACCACCATCCTTCTGATCGGATCCGAAATCTTGTACTCGCCTCCTTCCTTCAGGAAGAAACGGTCCAGCCTCTCCTCCGAGATGTCGGGAGCTACGGTTTCGGGGTAGACCCCCCTTCTGGCCGTTTCGATCGACTCGCTGTCGAGGTCGGTGGCAAACAACTGGATGTCCAGTGCGTCTTTACGTTCTTCCATGACCTCTCGTAAAACCATCGCGATCGAGTAGGCTTCCTCGCCCGTGGAACAGCCTGGGACCCAGATCCTGAAGGACGAGTCCCGGGGTCTGTCATCGAGCAGGTCGGGTAAAACTGCTTCTTTCAGGGAAGCAAAGGTTTCCGGCTCTCTAAAGAAATTCGTCACGGTAATTAACAGGTCCTTGAACAGCTCCTCCGCTTCGGTCCGACTCTCCCGGAGAAACTGGTGATATCTCCCGATACTTTCCATCTGACCTACGGCCATTCGGCGCTCGATTCGTCGCCGAATGGTAGTGGTTTTGTAATTGGTAAAGTCGTGGCCGGTCCTTTCACGGATCAGCTTAAATATCTCGGGTAAGACGTCTTCAAATTGCTTATCCCCCACACCCGCTTTCGTCGATGTATCCAGGTAAGGATGGTGGGCGTAATCGAAGACCTTGTCCGCCATCTCTTCTACAGGCAGAACGTAATCGACGAAGCCGGTGTTGATGGCGCTGCGGGGCATCTCCCTGTACTGGGCCTGGCTTTCCTCCTGGGCGATGGTCATTCCGCCACCGCCTTTGATCGCTTTCAGGCCGGTCGAGCCGTCCGCGTTTGAACCGGAAAGTACGACCCCGACCGCCTTCTCGGCTAATTCTTGGGAAAGAGCGCGGAAGAAATAATCGATCGGTAGTTTCGGGACGTCTTTGGTTTCAAATTCGGAGGTTCTAAACTGGAGATCCGAGATCCCTATTTTCTTCCGAGGCGGGTTTATGTATACGCAGTTCGGCTCGATTTCCATACCGTCCTCGATTTCCCGTACCTCCATATCCGTCACTTCCTCCAGCAGGGAGGCCATTACGCTTTCGTGGTCCGGGTCCATGTGCTGGATTATCACGAAAGCTACTTCCCCTTCGCTGCTTTCGGGAGCTTCGGATAGTAATCCTTTGATGGCTTTAAGGCCACCGGCGGAGGCACCGATTCCTACTACGGGAAAGTCGGGATTATTTGCTGTCCCATTCATAGTTCACCCGTTTTTAATTTGTGATTTCAGGCCCGGCAACGGCCGTTTCTGTAAGTAGAGTGTGAGGATAAGAGATTAGCAGTGTCTATTGTGTCAACGCAATTGCGCTCTCTTTGCGTCAAATAGTAGGGGGTTTACCCGTTGAATCCAAGTACAATAAAGAGGTTTCAGTGAGGATTTAACCGGGGATCAAGGGAGTGTATAATAAAAACATCATTCAGCAGCCAAGAGCCCGGCCTCAGGTCCGGGTAATATGCGTGATTCAATAAACGAAGGAGGAGATTTCAGAAGTATTATCTTTCTTTAGCCTGGTACATCTTTTTGTCCGCCTCTTCCAGAGCGTCCTCCACGTCACTGTCCTGGTCG
>CAZWZR010000241.1:0-2450 GCA_964638365.1 uncultured Thermotogae bacterium
AGGGGCTCGATCTGACAACGTTTTTCCTGGTCACCTTTCTCGAGAACCACTTCTACTTCCCCCATATCCCTTCCCTGGCTGTATCGTGCGGTTAGCCTGGCTGCAATTGTAAAGTCCTTTTCGGTTGGATTCCCTGTAACTAGGGTCAGAGGACCCGGAACGGAATTCAGTTCGAGCCGCCAGTAACTCTCGTTCAAAAACTCCTGTAGTTTCGCATTTTCCTCCTCGTTTCTCCCGATAATTGCCTTGGATCCGTCCGGCAGCCTAAAGTGTCTTCCGCGCTTGAGCAGTTTTAAATCCTTCAGTGTAGACTCTTCTCTTCCCTTGTGGTCGAATAATTCCTGAATCCTGTGACCAAATTCCTCCTCGGTCAGCAGGCATCCTCCGGCGGGCTGCGAATAGTTGTTGAGCCCATATTTTTCCGCCAGTTTCAACTGCCGCTTTCTCGATCGACCGCTGATATCGAGCAAATCGTCCCGATTTACGCATCCCTCGTCTTCCGGAACCGTCGGGTCCATTAATTTTGCAGACAGCGGTCGGAGCAACCTTTCGCCAAGTCCGGATTCTCTTTTGATCAGGCCCAGAGTACCCTTCCGCTGTGTCATCGGCCTCTGTCCGAGTACCTCGCCGGTAACCACGAAATCCGCGCCAATTTCTTCCATGTACTTTCTGGCTTCGCGCAAAACCAGAATCCTACAGTCAAGGCAGGGGTTCATTGCTGAACCGTAACCGTGCTCTGGATCCTTGATTATTTCCAGGTATCCCTCCTCGTTAACAGATAATAAGCGAATATCTACTCCCGTGTCTTCCTCAATTTTGGAAAACAGTTCTCTATCGCCCTCGCTGCTGAATCCCGTATGAAAGTTTGCCCCGATGACTTCGACTCCCTGTTCGGAGACTACTTTAGCCGCAAGCTGGCTGTCCAGCCCCCCGGATATGAGCGCCAGAGCACTGCAGTTCGATATATCTTTTTCGTTCATTTGGATCATTCCCTGTAAATTTGTTAAAGTAAATGTCAGACCTAATAATAATTAAACTGGTTTGTGTCATGGATTTCTACCAAAATTAGCCGAGAGTGCCCCGGGACCTGCCCTGGGGGTGAATCGGCTGTTTTGCACTCCAGTACTAAATTTGGAACTTGAGTTGTATCTGTTCCTAGTACAATTTAGCAGGGTGAATTGAGTGTTAGATGATTCACTACTGGGTATTTTTTGTAGAAGACCTAAATCAATAGTTAAGAATGTTTTTCTGCAAGTCCAGTCTCTTGGTTCGGGGTTCTTGACTTCCGATTCAGTTGACCCTGGGTATCTCGAAGTATCCTTTCTGCGATGAAGGAGGCGAGGTCGATCCAGTGTTCGAAGAAAAAGTTAAATGTAATAGTTGTGGTAGTACCTACCCGCCTGAAGAGCCGGTTACTTACTGTGCCGAGTGCGGTTCGACGCTGTACTTGAAACAGGACCTGGAAGGGGTCAACCGGGAACTCGACAGGAAGGATCTATCCGGTAGAGGCGGTGACCTGGCCCGCTATCGCGAGTTTCTTCCAGGCGAGGAACCGCTTGTTAGTCTCGGAGAGGGGGCGACCCCCGTCGTGGAGTCGGGTACTATCGCTAATTTTGCCGACAACGAGGTATATTTTAAGCTGGAATTTACTAACCCAACCGGATCGTTTAAGGACCGTGGTGCAGCGGTATCCGTTTCAAAAGCACGGGAATGGGGAGTGGATGGCGTGGCTGATGACTCATCCGGTAACGCTGGTGCAGCGCTGGCGGGGTACGCCGCAAGAGCCGGGATCGACTGTAGAATCTACGTACCCGCGAGCACATCCGGGGGCAAAGTGACTCAGGTTAAAAGTTATGGTGCTACACTGGTGACCGTGCCGGGTCCGAGGGAAAACGCGACTAAAAAGGTCAAAAATGAGGTAGAAAACGAGAATTTCTACTACGCTTCCCACAACTATAGCCCCTATTTTCTGGAGGGGATGAAAACCCTGGCGTACGAAATCGCCGAGGACTTCGAATGGGTTCCACCCGAACATATAATAAATCCCGTTGGAGGCGGAGCGCTGATCGCAGGAGTTTACCGCGGGTTCAGGGATCTGGTAAACCTGGGCTGGATCGAAGAGGTACCAAGGCTACATTGTGTGCAAACTGAGTCATGCGACCCGGTAGTCCGTGCCTTCGAGGACGGTCTTCGAGATACGAATCCAGTCGACGTCCTGCCGACGGTTGCTGAGGGAGTTCACATCGCTAACCCGAACAGGGGACGGGGGATACTGGAGGCGATAAGGAAGACGGGAGGACAGGCTCTGCGCGTGTCTGAGAACGAGGTAGAGGAATTCCACCGTAGATCCGCCGCAGAAGAAGGGATCTTTATGGAGCCTACTTCCGCCGTGCCTTTTGCCGGATTAAGGAAACTGGATGAGCGGGGAGAATTGGAAAAAGGTGAGAGGG
>CAZWZR010000242.1:0-2448 GCA_964638365.1 uncultured Thermotogae bacterium
CAGTTTGGTTAGTTTTCCATTTATTCTATAATTCCAGTGTCCAAGGGGGCGATATTATGAAAAGATTATCAATAGTTATCTTAATACTGGTCTTTGCTTTCGGAAGTCTAGCTGCAGCTGCAGAGGAAGCAATGGTTCCACTGGAAGCAGTAAAATCGGATTGTTTTTTCGAGATCGACATGTCAAAAACCGAGTTCGAACTTTCCGAGCTCAGTCGAGGTTGTGTCATGGAGGACTGGCTCAAGGATAACAGGATCATCAGACCACTCGACATTACCGGTCTGGTCAGCTATTGGCCGATCGAAAAAGGTGAGGGAAACAAACTGAGAGAGGGGGGAGACAGCAATAAAACAGCTAGCTTACACGGGATCTCCTGGGTTAAAGGTAAGCAAGGGTTTGCTACCTATTTAGACGGCGATGAGGCTTATGGAGAAGTTAAAACAAGCTTTGAGGGTATGGCCGATTGGACCTTAACTCTGTGGCTGACGGTCGAGAAAATTCCAGTCAAAAAACGGCAGATCTACTGTCAGTTGGGCGGCTCAAATCCGAATACGGGCAAAACCGGCTCGATTCATTTATCCCTGGAGGCGAAAGAAAATGACCAGAAGTTTATAATCTGGGGAGGACCCGGAATCGGAGGAAACTTATCTTATCCTCTTCCGGACGATTGGGAGCAAGGTGAGTGGCACCACCTTACGATTAAACAGGTAAGATCGGAGAATAGACGTTACCTGTATCTCGACGGTGAATTAGTGAACACAGACAGTGATCCGGAGGTGAACAACCTGAGGGAACTAAGATTCATTTCCCAACCTGCGTCCCCCTGGTTCGGTTCTCTTGATGAACTAAGAATATATGACAGAGCCTTGAGCGATAACGAGGTCGAGAAGATATACCGGCAGACAAAATAAAGTGCTAAAGTGCCCGATAAAAGTGAAAACTGGAAATTTACACCCATGAAAGAAAATAAACTCCGTAATTCCTTTACTAATTTTTATCTCAAAGATCTCAAAGCAATAGGTTCCCGGGCGTCCATCACCACTGGTGTAAAAAGGAATCTCCCCGTCTTCTTTTAATTAATAATTATATTTAGCTAAGAAAAATTATTGTAATAAATTTATTTTTGTTATAAAATTCTCATGTAGAGTAACTTTTCTTGGTAGAACTTACGTTAGAATATCGACGTAAGATATTACGGGAAGGCCGGGAAGATATGTTTGGCAATATGCCGAAAAGGACTCATGTTTTAGCGGTTGGCATGATTATAGGTACAGTCAATTTTTTCAGGAGGTAAAAAAGTTGAAAATAGGCAAAAGAATCGATAGTCCCTTTTATGCCGCCTTATCTGTATCAGTTCTCTTGGTTGTGACCTTTACCCTATTTTTTAGTACTGTTTCAGCTCATCCACCTTCAAACATGGAATTAAGCTATGACCCAATCGCCGGTAAGCTAAGGGTCAACATCGGCCACAGGGTAGGCGATATCTCCAGCCATTACATAGAAAGCGTCGTTATAAGGAACAATGGAAATGTCGTCCTGGAAGAAAATTATCAAGATCAGCAAAAAAGATCGGGAGGGACCTTCGAGTACGACTTGAGTGCCAGTAATTTAGGCAGGATCACGGTAGAAGCAGAATGTAACCGCTTTGGCCAGATATCCCGAAGCATTAAGGAGGTGAAGAAAATCGATTTCGACGAATACCGCTGGAGTAAAAGACCGCTTTACGTATTTTCACCTACTTCTGATAGGGAAGATTATCAAAAACAACTAAACGACATAAGTTCCAGGGAAGATGGAATTGAGGATAGAGACATGATAGTTCATCTCGTTCTGGAAAAAGGAGCTAGTTTTGCTGGGGACCTACCTTTAGAGACGGCCGCCGTCCAGCAGTTGCGAGAAAAATTTTCAGTTTCTCCGGGCGATTTTTCAGTTATCTTGGTGGGAAAGGACGGGGGAGTTAAATTGAGAAAAGGAGAATACGTCCCTATGAGCGATATCTTCGATTTGATCGATAGCATGCCGATGAGGAAAAGTGAAATGGAAGAAGAAGAGTAGAGATATCACTACTCTAGACGGTGAATGGATACTATCGTGTTAATTAAGTTTAATGAAGGAGGAAGTATCGAGTAACAGAAGGCTCTGGCAAAAAGAACTGAGAAGAAGTAACTCATGTGCTGGAAGTGGCCTGTTTTTACTGTTGATACTGATTTTCATTGCCAGTTGTCCGTCTCTATTGGTGTCCAATAAAATACCTTCTTGACGTTACCAATAATAGCTGAGAATGCCCCAGGGCAAGCCCTGGGGATGAATCAGCTTGTTGTTGGTTCTCCAGCACTCAATTCGCCCTGCTCAATTGTACTAGGGACAAATATAACACAAGTTCCGAATTGAGTGCTGGACGATTGACTGCTGGGTCTTCTTTTGTAAAAGACCAAAAATAGTAGTTAA
>CAZWZR010000243.1:0-2433 GCA_964638365.1 uncultured Thermotogae bacterium
TGCTCACCCAGGGACTTTTCGCAAACATCGGCGGCGTTGCTACTCTCGTCGGGGACCCACCAAACATCATGATATCGAGCGCTGGAGGATTCAGCTATCTGGATTTCATCTACAACCTTGCTCCCACGGCCCTGATATGCACGGCAGTCACGGTGATCGTGTTTAAATTCATATTTTCCGAGAAAACCAAGGAGGAAAACAGGAAAATCCACCGGGAAGCTTTAAATGACATAATGAAAAGAAAGCCCTCCAAGGAAATATCTGATTGGGGGTTGTTGGGCAAAAGCCTGATAACCCTGGTCTCGATAATAGTATTGTTTATCCTTCAGAGTACCCTTTCCATTACCCCCGCCACCGTGGCCCTGGCAGGAGCCGCACTAATATTAATGCTGGCTCAACCGGACATGAAGGAGATCCTGGATCAGGTCGAGTGGCGTACGTTGCTCTTTTTCGCCGGTCTATTCGTGGTCGTTCACGGAGTTGCGAACACTGCCCTGCTGGCAAAAGTTGCCCAGGGATTACTCCGCCTGACCCAGGGGAACCTCCTGCTATCGTCCCTCACGATATTATTCGTATCCGCCATTGGGTCCGGGCTGGTGGATAACATTCCCCTTACTGCGGTGATGCTTCCGATCATCGGAACCCTTTCTGCCAATTTATCCGGTGAGTCAAATATACTCTGGTGGGCTCTGGCTTTTGGAACGGGATTCGGGGGCAATTTTACCTACATAGGCTCCCCTGCCAACGAGATGATCGTCTCGCTCAGCGAGGACCACCAGGAACCGATTAAGCTGAAGTACTGGTTAAAGTACGCGACGGTAATAACTCTAATAACCACTTTGATAGCAGGAGCCGTCTTATCCATTCAGATAATTACCCCGGTAGACCTGCCGTTGTTCCCCTCCTAAATTTTTAATACTCGTTTGCAAATAATTATTCGCTTGGGATTTTCGAGAGAATGGGAAAACGGTTTAGCCTGTGAGTAGCAAGGGCCCGGGTCTTACACCACCGCTCCATTAAAAATTCGGAAACTGGTGATAGGCTAGTTAATATTAGTTATCCTTTCCAAAGGGTAAGCACTACAGACAGGACCGCGTCTTCTGCCTCCTATATGACAACTCAGCACGATTCTTCCTTGTTCCGTACATACTTCAAACCTAAAGGTGATAAATCAGGTTGCTTTATCCAATAAACGTCCTTCGGATTGGTTTAAAAAACTCTATGTTATTAATGAATGCTCAATATTGCGGAATAATAAAAAATATGAGGCTGACTGGGGGAGGCGGGTATATATCCCTCGTTTTACCTACCTAACGGTAGCTCCTGAATCCAAATCCCGCCTCCCTTCAGTTTTGTAAGATCTTCCAGAAGTACTTGCGCTTGCGTGTAGGTTCAATTTAAAGGGGCTGGCCAGGGAGGCTTTTAGTCCCCTGGCCAGCTACACCAAGTGCAAGCTAGACTTACCGCTTACCACACAAGCTAGATCTAGCAGCCTAGTTTACGTTTTATTATTTCAGAAAATCATTGGATTTTGCAAACTTCTGAATTACTAAGTGGACATTCAATTTGCATATTTCTGTTTTAACCAGTGGCCTATTTCCATAAAGATATCAATCGCGATACCGCCTTTACCCACAAACATTCGGCCGATGCCTCAATCATTCTCCAAGCTCGTACAACACTGCCCCCCATTGTCTGGCGAAATCAGATTGGATCATTACCAATAATAGTTGAGAACCCCAGAGTAAGCCCTGAGGGCTTCTTCGGCCAATTTTGGTGAAGTCTACACTTTCCCAGGGCAAAGTGAGTTAGTTGCTTGTGAAGTCCTACTTTGAGGGGGACTGTTGATGGACGAAATATTTTGCCGGGTTTTTATCGAGTTAAGGTAAACAACAACCCGCCCGGATAAGCTCCCTATTACGGATTTTAATTTGGCAACCCGCCTCACAATAGCTATAATCCCTGTGCAACGGGTAAGGTATTATGGTTTTTTGATCTCTTTCGTAAATGGGAAGAAGAGGTTCAAAAAACACTGCTCGATTTTAGTGGATGAGAACCCGTACTTTGACTTGTGGTTTCAACGATTGAATTTTGTGTACTCATTGGACATGTATTTTGGATCAGGTGTGGGAGGGATTATCCATGGGTCATGTATGGTTCTGGATAGGTAGTGGATTATTTGGAGTTCTTTCAGTAGTCAGTTTTATTGTTAATAGGCACGGAAGTGATCCAGCCGTCAGTACCAGAAACAAGGAACGGGGCTGGTGCTGCCAAAAAGAATTTGATTGAATACGAGCAACACTACCTAGAAAGAATTTCGAGACAGGGAAAACCATTTGTGAGAAGCCAAGCCAAGAACCCCGCCCCAAGGGAAGGGGCTTGCAGAAAAACAATCTTAACTATTGATGTAAGTCTTTTACAAAAGAAGACCCA
>CAZWZR010000244.1:0-2424 GCA_964638365.1 uncultured Thermotogae bacterium
AGGAAAGATCTAACATGGTGAAAGAAATGAGTTAAAATCTTTTGCTATGCATCAATTGCTCTATTAAAATGTAGAAAACAGGAGGTGGCAGGATGGCTAGAAAACTTCTTCGTGTTGATATGGAGGCAGAAAAAAATGAATTCACGGAATTACCGGAGGATTATCGCGCACTTGGTGGGAGAGGGCTAACGTCCAGCATTATTGCGGACGAGGTCCCCCCAATGGCCGAACCGCTGGGTCCACACAACGAGCTGGTGTTTGCCCCCGGTATCGTAACCGGGACGAGCGCCCCAACTTCCGGAAGAATTTCAGTCGGTGGCAAGTCACCCCTTACGGGTGGGATAAAGGAGGCGAACGCCGGAACTAGCTTCGCCCAGAAACTGGCGAGGTTGAACGTGGCTGCTATAGTGGTGGAAGGACGGACTGAAGGTGACGAATATAAATGCTTGAAACTAACCGATAACGGGGCGGAGCTTGTTGATGCCGACCCCTGGAGCGGAATAGGGCTCTACGAGGCATTCGAGGGAATTGAGAACGAGTTTGGCGAAGACCTCGGTGTCTGTGGTGCCGGTATTGCGGCTGAACTGGCCGGTGCCAATTCCGGCATCGCTTTCAACGATATGGAGGGAAAACCCAGCAGATACGCCGGTCGAGGCGGGCTTGGAGCAGTCATGGCTTCTCGCGGCCTCAAGTTCGTACTGGTTGATGACGAAGGAGCGGACGGTGTGGAGATAGAGGACGAAGAGACTTTCGATCGCGGGAAGGAGAAGCTAGCCGACGCGCTCACCGAACACGACGTGACAAAACCCGGCGGGGCATTGAATAGCTACGGGACTAACGTGCTGATAAATATAATCAACGAGTCCGGAGGTCTGCCACAGGACAACTTCTCTCGAGGATCAGACGATAGATCGGCCCGGGTTTCCGGTGAAAAGAAGGCCGAAGAGATCAAGGAAAGGGGCGGGGAAAACCCGCATCGGTGTAGCCCCGGCTGCCTAATAGGCTGTTCGGAAATCTGGGAGAACGAAGACGGAGAGGAGGTCGGCGTTCTTGAATACGAATCCGTCTGGGCACTCGGCCCGAATTCCGGTATCTACGACCTGGACACCATCGGGGAGTTAAACTGGCAGTGCAACGACCTCGGCATGGATACGATCGAGACCGGTAACACGATCGCGGTTGCCATGGAAGGTGGAGTTAAGGAATTTGGAGACGAAGAAGGCGCCCTGGAATTGATGAATGAAGTTCGGGAAGGAACTCCTCTGGGAAGAATTCTCGTCAATGGTACGGAGTTTACTGGGAATGCATTCGGAGTGGAAAGGATTCCGACGGTCAAAGGTCAGGCGATGCCGGCATACGACCCGAGAGCGATCAAGGGTATCGGAACGACGTATGCGACGACTCCGATGGGGGCAGATCATACAGCCGGTTACGCAATAGCTCCGGAAATAATGGGTGTCGGGGGAGATGCCGACCCGCTCGATCCGGAAAAGGCCGAAATGTCGCGGAACCTGCAGTACAGCACCGCAGTGATTGACACCACCGGTCATTGTCTATTTACTGCTTTTGCAGTACTTGACATCCCCGAAGGCCTGGAAGGCATGGTCGAGGAAGTCAATGGAGTCCTCGGTGCTGATCTTACGGTAGACGACATACCGGAAATAGGAAAGAGCGTCATAGAAACGGAGAGGAAGTTTAACTCAGAGGCAGGATTCACCAAGGAGGACGACAGGCTGCCGGAGTTCATGCGGGAAGAAGAACTTCCTCCTCATAACGACGTATTTGACGTTTCCGATGAAGAACTGGACAAGGTATTTGGTGGGCTGGGAATGGATGAATCATAAATTCGGGGTAACTGATGGGAGTTAAAGTAAAATTTTTCGCTACTTTCAGGGATAAAGCCGGTTGCTCAGTGGCTGAAGTAGAAGCCAATACGGCAGGAGAACTGTTGAATAAACTGGCTGAGAAGTATGAAGATCTGGAGGATTCGATCCTGGAAGAGAACGGACCGGAACCCGAGTTAAAGAGCGGGGTGACCGTAATGGTAAACGGGAGGAATATTAGCTTTCTCTCCGGAAACGATACGGAGCTGGAAGAAAGCGATAGCGTTGCCATATTCCCGCCGATAGGTGGAGGATAAGGTGGAAGTTTCTGTCAGGCTCTACGGTGATTTTAGAAACCTCGCTCCTGAACTGGATAAAGCCAGCTCCTCCGTGGGGCTACTTGATCTAGAATTGGAACAGGGATCAAGGGTCGAGGAAGTACTCGCGAACTTTGATCTTGAGAAAGAAGACGTAAGTCATGTGTTCGTCGATGGAGAATATTCTTCGCTCCAGCGAGAGCTGAATGACGGGAACAGAATTGCCTTATTCCCCTCGGATATGGGTCTCCTTTACAGCTGGTACTTCGAAGAAAAGAAGTAAA
>CAZWZR010000245.1:0-1444 GCA_964638365.1 uncultured Thermotogae bacterium
TTCAGCCGGATAAACTGCTGGATATCTTCCGTTATTTCGTGTTTTACGAGGAAAGCGATGCCAAGGTAGTACCCCGATTCATGCAGTACCGGGCTGCCAATCGGATTCTCGACCGGGTCAGGAAGGGTGAGCCGAGGAAGGGGCTAATCTGGCACACCCAGGGCAGCGGGAAGTCCTATACCATGCTCTTTGCCGCCTACAAGGGCAAGAAGTCTCCCAGGATAAAGGACAGGCAGTACCTATTGATCGTGGACCGGAAGAAGCTGGACGAACAGATGGCCGATACGCTCTCCGATATAGACTTCCCTGCCTACGAGGTGGCGGAAAACATAGACCACCTGGGTAAGTTGCTCGGTGAGCCGAAGGGGCAGTTGATACTGACCACGATCCATAAATTTGAGGACGTCGATACGGAAGTCCGGGCCGATCTGGACCTGGAAGCGGTGGTGATGGCCGACGAGGCGCACAGGTTCATGGAAGAAGACCTGGGCAACCGACTGAATGCGACCGTACCGCCGAAAGATAACTTTTACTTTGGCTTTACCGGGACGCCCGTCGTTGAGGGCGAGAGTCCGGAGGATAGGAATACGTTCCGCGAGTTTTCGCCGAAGGAGGATGGCGGTTACCTACATCGTTATTCACTCAGGGAAGGGGAAAGAGACGGGGTTATCGTACCGGTTACTTTTACCCTGAAGGACGTCCAGTGGGAAATACCGGACGAAGTCGCCATGGACGAGCGGTTCGAAGAGTCTTTTGACGATATGGACCAGGAAGAGAGACACCGAGTTCTGCGGAAATACGTAAACAAGACTGAGCTTTCCGAACTGCAGCCCCGGGTGGAAAAAATAGCTGAAGACATTCACTCCCACTACGACTCCCACCTTAGTCCAATCAACCTCAAAGGAATGGTTGTCACGCCGAGCAAGAAAGCGGCATGCCGATTTGGAAAGGAGCTACAGAAGCGAATGGGCCACGAGAAGGTCGAGGTCGTAATATCCCAGGCGAAAAGGGACGATCCGGAAATCCAGGAGCATTACATATCTGACGATGAAGAAAGAAAGATCGTAAAGAATTTCAAAGACGAGGAAAAAGACCCGAAGATCCTGGTAGTCTGTGATAAGCTGCTGACCGGATTCGACGCGCCGGTGCTCAAGACGATATATCTCGATAAGGAGATGAAGAACCATAACCTGCTCCAGGCGGTGGCAAGGACTAATCGACCCAGGGAAGGGAAGTCAAACGGGCAAATTGCCGATTACACCGGGATCTTCAAGAACCCGGAAGCCATACTGGAGTACGAAGATGCCGAGTTCATCGCACGAGCCGCCCGCAGCGACGACGAGATCGCCGAGGAATTTCTAGAGGTACTCGACGAATTGATGGACTTCTTCTCCGACCTGGAACTGGACGGTCGGCCCGAGACGATGCGGGAATGCAAGGTCCG
>CAZWZR010000245.1:1454-2419 GCA_964638365.1 uncultured Thermotogae bacterium
AGTACGGTGAGGCAGAGGAAAAGTACGAATCGGTCTCGCCTCACCCGAAACTGGGAACCGAAGCCGTGGAACGGAAGTGGTCGATAGTATCCCAGATTTACCGGGAGTTTACCAAAACCGACGAGGGCAGGGACCCCCTTGGAGACGAAATTCGCGCCAAGACGCACGACATACTGAAAGAGCACATAGAATTCGGCGAGGTCGAAACCACGGCAAACGTTGACTACGACATGCCGGACAGGGAAGTCAGGGTTGTCGATGACGTACCGGATGAAGTTAACGTGGTTGACGAAGGTGGTCGGATCAGGCGATCCCTGCAGAGCCTGGAAAGCCAGAATCTGGTCTACTCTACTCTGAGTGAGCGGGTCAAAAGCATCATGGAGCAGTGGCGGTCCGACGAACTGAGTGCCTCCGAAGCGCTGGAGGAGATAGAGAAAATCAAGCAAAGGGAAGAGGAAATCCGGGAAGATCAGGAGGAAAGGGGACTGACGGGCGGCGAGTACGCTCTTTTGCAGCTTATGGTCAATAAATACGACGACTACATAGACGAGGAGGAAAGGGCGGAGGAGCTGGCGAGGAGGATTTACGAATCCGTTTCGGACCTGTCCTTTGACGGCAACCTGCCTGAGGTAAAACGGCAAATCCGCCGAAAGGTCATTGGGATTCTCGTGGAAGAAGACCTGGCGGAACTGGCAAAGGGCGACGAGGGCGACTTCATGGAGGACGTGACAGATTACCTGGTTGCAAACGAGCGGGAGGAAGGATGAATAACCTGAAAGTGGGGGACGAGACGATCCCCTATGAAGTAAAAGAAAGTTCCGACGCCAGCCTTGCCAGGATCGACATAGACCCCTCGGGTGTAAAGGTAGTAGTCCCACAGGACTCCGATATAGATCCGGGAGAGTTCATCGAGGAGAGGCGTGAGTGGGTTCTGGAGAACTACCTGGAGATGCAGGAAATTCTAA
>CAZWZR010000246.1:0-2411 GCA_964638365.1 uncultured Thermotogae bacterium
GAGCGCCCAATTAACCGCTCGGGCAGCGGTTTCGTATTACGCAAAGACTGGTGGCAGTTTAACTTCTAGAGGTTCCTGGATCGGATATTTCCGGGGCTTCTGGGTTGATAAGACTGTAGGCGTGAGCCTATGGTCTTTTTCTATTTTTCAGCTTTGAGGTGAAAACGATGCGAACTACTTCTAAGTTGGTTACAGTCTCTTTACTTATCGGAATTATGCTACTTTTGAGCTTTTCAGGAACCGCTGGCGAAGAAGAACCCGTAAAGATTGGGATAGCGCAGCTGCTGGAACATCCGGCCTTGAACGCCATCCGAGAGGGAACGATCGATGGTATCGAAGAACGCACCGAAGCGGACGATATTGAGGTCCTTTACCGTAACGCCCAGGGAGAAGTCAGTAACGCACTCTCGATAGCCGAGAACCTCAAGTCCGCTGGAGTCGACATCATGGTCCCGATAACCACGCCCGTAGCTCAGGCAGCCCTGGAAACCTTCCAGGAAACCCCGATTGTTGCAACCGGCATTACGAACTTTGTCGTCGCGGGTCTGGTCGATAGCATGGACGATTACGACAACCCCGACCGAAAACACAACGTGACCGGCGTCTCCAACCAGGAGCCGCTGGAACCCCAGCTAAAATTGGTCAAGCAGCTGAAAGAGGACGTAAATGTGGTCGGCGTGCTCCATAATCCCGGTGAAGCGAATTCCACCTTTCTGGTCGAAAAGGCCAGGGAAATTGCGCCAGATCTGGATCTCGAGTTGGTCGTCGCGACCGCGAACAAAACCGCCGACGTCAGTCAGGCCGCACAATCCCTGCAGAACAGGGTCGACGCTCTCTGGGTCCCGACTGATAACACCGTAGTGGCGGCCCTGCCCGCCGTAAGCAAGGTGGCCGTTGATGAGGACATCCCACTTGTAGTGGCCGATACCACAAGCATAAAGGATGGGTCCCTGGTCGGCTACGGTTTCGATTACTATACTCAAGGAAAAATGACCGCGGAACAAATCATTCGGATAATGGAAGGAGCGGAAGTTACCGAAACCCCCATAGTGAAAATGGGTGAGGATCAGCTAAAACTAATGCTGAACCTGGATACCGGGTCCAGTATGGATTACCGCTTTTCCGCTGACCTCGCGGGGGAAGCCGACGCAGTAGTCTATCAAGACGAGATATGGGACGCCAGGGAAGAAAACTAATTAGGACTCACTTACTTTACCAATACAAGAACCATCCAGCAGACCTGTAGAGGTTTACCTATCGGGAATTAAGGTAATGAAAGGATCGATTACGAAGAATTTTACGACCTAATTAACGGTTGAGGAGGTCAAAATGAACGGAGGGTTGCATCTTGCCGTAGTCGGGACTGGAAGGGTGGGTCGTGCTACCACCGCCTCCCTGCTCGGCGAGCCCTGGCTGGAAGAGGTCACTTTAATTGACACTGAACCAAATCTAGCCGGGGCACTCGAGTTGGATTTAAAACACTCGTTGGGTGCCATCGAAAAGGATTTAACGGTGAATTCGTCCCCGGAACCGAAAGAGGCCGCGGGAGCGGATCTGGTTTTGATAACGGCCAGTGAACCTAGGACTCCAGAAATGGATAGCAGGGATCAACTGGCCCGGCCAAATGCGGAGGTAATGGCCTCGCTTGCTCGGAAGCTGGGTCAAAAAAACCCTGATGCTTTCTACGTTGTGGTGACCAATCCAGTCGACGCAATGGCGACCCTTTTTGCAGAACTTTCCCCGGCGGATAGGGTCATCAGTACTGGTACCAATCTGGAAAGCTCCCGTTTCAGAAGTGAGCTGGCACGCCATTTAGGGGTATCTATAACTGATTTAGAGGCCTACGTGGCGGGGGAGCACGGGGAGGAGTCGGTCTTCCTCTGGTCCATGGTGACAGTTAAAGGGGAGCCGCTAAACAGGTACCTGGACCGAACTGACATGGAGTTCGAAAAAGAAAGAATCGAAGAGCGGGTGAGGAGCCAGCCCCTCGAGATCATAGACGGGGCCGGTGCCACCAGGCTGGGTCCGGCGGCTTCGTTTCGGCAGATCCTTCGAGCCATAGCCCGCGATCGGGGAGAGCTTCTACCGGTTGCAGCCCCCTGTCCTTCTATAACGAATTCCGAGGTGTTGCTCAGCCTGCCCCGTCCGGTGGGCCAGGAGATTGGAGAACCGGACTCCGAGCATCTCTCCGGGCGAGAAGAGCATCTACTGCGGGAAGCGGCGGACAAGATCCAGGAGACCCACCAGTTTTCCCGCCGACAGTTACGTTGAGTTGGGACATGTGCTAAAATGAACCAAGAAATCCGTGCTGTTGGGCCCGGGGGAAGCGGGGCTCGAGCTGGATGACCGCGGTTGGTTCTTGGTTTGATGACGAACTCAGGGCCACCCAGGACCATATCCTGGTAATGGGT
>CAZWZR010000247.1:0-2408 GCA_964638365.1 uncultured Thermotogae bacterium
TGGAGGGTGATAATCTTACCGAACCGGCCGGAGCGGCTTATATTTCGGGAAGCCCCGGACATAAAAAAGTATCCCGGACGATCGCCGAAAAAGCGGTATCTCTGGTTAAAGATGAAAAGAACCTCATACCGCTGAATGGTGGGGCGGAGGTTTTGTTGGTTGGAGTAAAGGATTCGGTCTATCGGGTAAGAGACGCTCTTGAGAGTTTTATGCCCGCACAAAAGTTGTCGGTCTACCGAACGCCAGATACAGAGAGTTCCAATGATTGGTCGCCCTCCAGTTCCGCGATAAATTCGGCAGCGAATCTTGCTCCCGGTGTCGATAAAGTGGTTGTGTTAACCTTTTCCGGTGGCCCATTGCCGGAAGGCCAGGTAAGGCTTGTTCGAAATCTGCTAATGGCCAATGAGGATACCGTAGTCATGGCTGAAGGGCTACCCTATGACATCAAAAAGTTCCCTGAAGTACCCACCTATCTGGCAACGTATTCCTACAACCGCTGGAATGCGCCCCGCGGAGGAAACGGCCCTATGATAAAAGCTTCGGCTAGAGTACTGGCGGGTAAAGTAAAACCCCGGGGGGAGCTTCCCGTTTCGTTAAAAAACATGTAACTACTTAGCTCTCTGAAGCTCTAAACCATATTACTGATGTCGTACCCCAGTCAGGGAGTGAAGTTCCATAAACCAGAACCCACAAGTAATGGTCAAAGCCTTCCATTCACCCTAAACTAGAAGATTGAAAACGGGGGAGATGAAGTTGATAGAAGGTAAGGACCCAGTAGACTACAGCAAAGAAGAGCTTGCTCAACTGAGCAAGTCTACCCTAATTAACGAAGTCATCCCCACCTATCAGGAAGAGATTCGCCAGCTACGCCGAGAAAACAAACTACTGCGAAAGAAAGTCGCCACCCTGGAGGAGAGGCTGGAGAAACTGGAAGATAAAATCGGTGACGATAACGAGAAAGACATACCCGACTTCAAACCAACCAAGAAGCCAGCAGAACTTGAGATAGTTCCAGGAACGCGGACTATATTAGTCCCACCGTAACTTACGCAGGTAACCAATTGAAAGTTCCGGCATATCCGTGTTAATCTATTTCAATAACCACTTCGTCTCGGATTCTCCTATTAGCCTCCAAATTCGCGGAACAGCCAACTCTACCGGAATGGTTACCCCGAACTACTTCAGCCACCTCAACCATCTGGAGCCTTAATTTGGTCTCTTCAACCGACACCCTTATGAAGTGCAACGAATCACCCAGGGCTTTACGGGAGGCATCTAATCTTTGCGATAAATTGTCCGTCGGAGCGCCACCGCCACCGGTAACCACGTAAGTTACCCCGTTATTCACCAGCCTTTCATAAGAGTGCACGTGACCATTGAATACAAGATCCACTTCGTACTTCTCAAATAGAGAACCCCAGCTGCTAGCCAGGTCTTCATCGATCTCTGAAGAATATACCGAAGAAAAAATAGGATGGTGGAATACTACTACTGTAAAGGGCTTCGAATTACTCTCAAGCTCGTTCAACAGCCATTCTCGTTCTTTCCGAAACTCCGACCGAGTCATGAAATTCTCGTTCGAGTCCAGCACGATGAACCTGACCCGGCCATAAGAGAATGAATACCATTGCTGTCCGAAATCACCGCCGCCAGATGGCAGATCAAACGCTCTATAATAGCTCTCGTCGTTTCTCTCATGATTGCCCAGGACTGGCAAAATCGGAGTGGACTTACTGAACGGTTCGATTGCCCAGAAGAAGTCCTCCCAGTTATCATTGGCAGGACTTTCAATGAGATCCCCAGTATTAAATATAAAAGAAGTATCAAAAGGATCCAGGGCCATCTCCGAGGCAACACGCCTGTGCCTCTCGGGGCAGGTCCGGCTGTCGCCGTAGACGAAAAAAGAAAAATTGTCGGGATTTTTACGAGGACTCCCAAAATAATTGATATCACCGGCCCCTGATACCTTCCCTATACTGTATACATGTAGCTCCCCGGGAGTAAGCTCGTTCAGTTCCAGGTGGTGAAAAACTTCTTTCTCACCTCGCTCTTCGGTCCTTTGCCTCATTTTCTCGTGATCGAGATAAAATCTCTCTCGATCGTAATTTACTATTCCCGAGGTGGGCCGACTTGTCTTCCAGTTTACCGCTATAGTCTGATCATCCTTCAGCGTTAGGTAAGGCCCCCATGCGGATTCAACTTCCTCCTGGCTCTTTGCTGTAAAGGTGGCCGGAGCCAAAACTACAGACAGCAGGAGAAAAAATACGATCCACCTGGATAATTTCCTGAACATTTTTTCAGGTCTCATTATTTCCTCCAGTTGAAGTCAATTACCCCGCACCTTGGTGCGGGGCTTGTAACCACAAACCCGTAAGGTTAAAAAATATTTTTCTTTACCGAGAAAAGAT
>CAZWZR010000248.1:0-2398 GCA_964638365.1 uncultured Thermotogae bacterium
ATCTTTCCTTCCTTTCACGGAAATTATTTGAGCCAGCTTCCCAAATATTTGAATTGGGATTCAAACAAAAGGTCGGTTATATCGCTTTTTTCAAGCCCAAGAACTTCCTTGGCCCTGCTGTTGACATATGTTATATTGCCTTCTCCGTCTACAGTAGTAATGGTAACGGGGCTCGTTTCTGCAAATTCCTCGAAAGAGATTTTCTTTTCTGGAGAACTGGCCTTTTCCATATCGCTTTCCTCCAGTTGGTCACTCAGAAAAGAATCCTTCAAAATTTAGTAGTTTTAAAGATGCTTTGCAAATACCCGATTTACTCGGAGCTGCATAGTTTGGCAAGTTGCTTTATAAGTAGCTCACTTTAATTATGAAAGGTCAGGTCGCAACAATAATGCCATTCTTACCCGCTAATTATTCCCTTCAAAGGAGCGACTCCTCAGACAGGGGCCACTTCCGGTTCCGTCTTGCCCTCTCTGCCGCTCTGCTTTTTCCTACCCGGCCAAGAAGTCTGGCATTTATCGCTACTAGCACTGCAGAAGGGGACATCAATGCAACTCCCAACGGACCACATTTCGATCCAGTGGCCGAGAAGCATCATGTCTATCAAGGTAGCAAGCCCCCCGAAGAAGACCTTTTCGGAGGGACCGAAGACGACTGCGCTGCTATAGGCGCAGGCGGCAGTTATGGCAAGCCCATTAAAAGTCATAATTCCGGACCAGCGTTCCTTAATTTCGTCCACTAGAGGGTTCAGGAACGACCAGCCACCGTAGTAGTAAAGATAGCACTTTCGAAAAGGATAAGACCGATCTATAGTAATCGACTTCAGAAATTAATGGAACAGGAAGTACATGTCATGCTCTCTATGTCAAGATCGGTTCGTTCTTTTCCTTCCTTCTTGGGCTATCTCTTATTTCTTCGCTTTCGCTACTCATTTTTTCGCCACATCCCCACCCCAGGTGGGGTAGTTTAAAATTAAGACATCTATTTTGGTCTATCAAGCAATTATCTTGTTCTTAAAATGCCCTTATTTACTTGATTTATTTTATTAGATCGCATAAATTTTATTCAATGTTTTTAGGGGCACTCCCCCAGGGGTGGGATTATTTGCGCGGATTATTTAACGGAAAGCAGGCAAGCTACATCACAGTTATAGGGTTGATTGTAGTGGTAATCGGAATCTATGGCTACTTCCAGCCTGGTAATTTTTCGGTTCCTAATGCTAAAGCTACACCTTCCAGTTACGATTTTGGGCGAATCGACCCTAAACCGGTCGAAAAGGATTTTGAGCTTGGAAATACGGGTGATAGTACGTTAAGGGTTAGCCGAGTAAGTACATCCTGTAGCTGCACTACCGCGGAAGTGTCAAAAGAAGAAATTCCTGCAGGTAATTCCGCAACCCTCAAGGTTAATTTTGACCCAAGAGCCATGGATCCTCCTATAAGCGGTAAAGTTATGAGGATAGTTTACATCGAAACCAACGATCCCGACCAGGAGGAAACCGAAATAGAGATAACAGCTAACGTTTCCGGCGGTGAGCAAGCTGAAAATCAATAAAGTGTTTCTTTCAATATTAATCATAACGTCAATTCACCTGGTAGCAGTTTCGGCCTCGGGGGCGGAACTGGCCAGTAACGAGGCAATAGTTTACTACAACAAGCCCTGTGGGGCATGCATGACCTATATAAACGAGACCCTCCAGCCGATCCTCGAGAAAGCGGGCTTTAATCTGAACACCAAAGACTACATCAACGATTCCGGTGCTCGGAGGGGAATGAATGCCCGAAACGACAGCTGGGGAGTACCTCCGGAACTGCAATCGCATTTGGCCACTTTTGTCGGTAACAGATTGACACTGCAGGGTCATATTCCGGCATCTACACTACGTTTTTTATTAAGCGAGGCTGAGCTAAAGGATATAGGTAATTTACTTGTCTACCAGGACAAGATGGATAACCCAACCCATTATAAAGCCTGGGCTTTTAGAGGAGAGCCAAAAAAATACTCTATAGATACACCAATAACAAAATACTTAAACTGGTTTAGAGCTAACAAAGGTAAGCTAGACCCACCGGAACAAGTCCAGCAGGCCAACCCCGGAGAAATGCTTCCGGTAATTTTAACCACCGGGCTTCTCGACGGAGTTAACCCCTGTGCCATTGCGGTCTTATTGTTCTTTATTGCTTTCCTGTTTTCCATGAATAGAGCCCGGGTCGAACTCGCAAAGGTAGGCATCATATACATTGGAGTGATCTATCTAACTTACCTGGGAATAGGCCTTGGTATCCTTCGTGCATTTGTCTTCACCGGAGCGGAACACTTAATGGCAAAGGTAGGAACCGGATTGCTCATCCTGTTGGGTATAATAAACATCAAGGACTACTTCTGGTACGGCAGGTGGTTC
>CAZWZR010000249.1:0-2394 GCA_964638365.1 uncultured Thermotogae bacterium
ACTGCTGGGTACCTCGTATCAAATTAAGTTAACCAGCCGATTCCTCCCCAGGGGGAGCCCTGGGGCTTCCTCGGCTAATTTTGGTGATGGTCAGTGCCCAGTAGGGAGAAATTTGATATTGAATTCACAATCACTATAATTTTATTGTCCATTCAGTTCAACTTTCGTGGAGCTTGAGCAGCTAAACTCGGTTCGGGTGAGGTGATGATGCAGAACGAGAAAAACCGGGATAAAGAGGCTCCAAAAGAGACAATAGGTCGACTCCCTCTGTACTTACGTAGACTCGAGCATTTCCAAAAACAGGGGAAGGAATGGGTCACCTCTCGGGAGTTCGTGGAGAAACTACCCGGGATCAGATCTTCCAAATTAAGGAAGGACCTCTCCTATTTCGGAGACTTCGGAACTCAGGGTCGGGGTTACAACGTTTCACGGTTCATAACCTCGTTAGAAGAAGTACTTGACCTGGACTCCAGAAGAAGAGCGGCATTAGTTGGTGTGGGAAGGCTAGGGACAGCTTTGTTAAACTATCCTGGATTCGACAGGTGGGGATTTGATCTGTGCCTTGCTTTCGACAGGGATCCGGAGATTATCGGCTCTCAAGTGGGCGGAATAAAAGTAGATAGCTCGGAAGAAATGAAAGAAAAGTTAGAAGCCAGTCGTATAGATATAGGTATAATCGCCGTTCCGGGTGACCAAGCCCAACCAGTCGCAGACGATCTAGTCTCTGGAGGTGTGAAGGGAATAGTCAATTTCTCCCCGGTATTACTGGATACAACGAGGGATGTCAGAGTAACAAAAGTTGATATCACCTCCATTCTGGAAGCACTAACCTTCTACTGCTAACGCGCTCCTCTAGTTCTTGACGTAATCCGCGTGCCCCGGTGCGCTCATGATTTTCATCCAGCCACCGGATTCCTTGAGCTCGTTTCCGCCGCCTTTAGGTCCAAGCTCCGTATACTCTACGGTATGTCTCCTAGGAGCTACAACTCTCACCGCAACGATTTCAACCGGTTTCCCCTCCCAGCTTATTTCCTTCCTCTCTTCCATGCTGCAGGGAACAGAAAAAGTCACCAGGGTTTTCCAGGCCTCATCTTCAGCCAATAAGCCAAGTAATACCTTAGTGCTCTCCTCCGTCGGCGACCACTTACCCTTTTCTCCGGTATTTTCAAAACTCACGCGGGGTAGGACCTCGAGCTTAAAGCCTTCCACTTCTTCCTCTAAATCAACGGGGCCACCCCTTACAGAAGCTACTATTTCAGAAATACTCACCGGCTCACCAGCAATTTCTGCGACGTAGTACAGGTGACCTTTATATCGGTTACTACAAGTTTTATTTGGGGGAGCGGTATAGTCATCCGCGGACCTGTACAAATAAGCATGCCTTCTACAATTGAGCAAATGTTCCTCCGATAGAAGCCTATTCTCACCTTCCGAAAAGGAAGAAATACCAAAAGAAGCAGTCAGAACCAACCCCAGCAGTAAAACCACCGGAATGGTCAAGAGGTTCGTTTTAGAACGCATTTTTCTCACCACCGTTAAGAGTATTCTGGTGGCATCGGTGGGGATGAACCAAGCATATATGTAACCGGGAGCATTAGCATCTTATAGTTATTAAAAATTCCTGTCAAATTTTGCCGAGGCCCTCACCTTCCTCCCGAGATCGATGCCAAAGAACGGCAACAATTTTCGTTTCATTTACACCCCGTATTCACGTCTTCAATTGAGCAGGGGCGGAACAAGCCCAAGATGGTTCAAAACAAGGTCGATGAGAACTCCTCCGATGATAGCGGCAGTATAGCTCAAGAGGCTGCCGAGTATGATGTATTCAGAAATCGAAAAGGTGGCTTCCTCATCGCCATCCCCGTTCTTCTCCCGACCCTTCCTGAGATCGCCGAAGCGATAAATAGACTTGGCAACGACCAGAAACGCGATACCTTCCAGAGAGCCAGCCAGATAAAAAACCAGAATGATCGTTCGCTCCAGTTGACCAATTACCTTACCCGCCCTTTCGAGGCCCGGCCCCTGATACTCTTCCGGTTCCCGTCGCTTCAGGTAATTACCAATTAGCTCTCCAACCGGAAAAACGACTATCAGCCAGCCAAAGAAAACGACAACGTACGAGTAATATTTATTGGCGTTTTCAATAATTCCGTTTCTTCCCATCCACCCCACAAACCCGGACAGGATCATTCCAAGCAAAATCAGGCCAGCAATCTTCCCGGTTTCTTTTAGAATCTTCATAGAGTTTGGTATTTACAGCTTTATTTGCCTGTATTTAGTTAATACAGTAATCATTACCTGTTTTTTAACCCCCAAAAATTCCGATAGCGTGTAAGCAGCTGTGTAAAATGAATTTATAGCTTTGGAAACCGTTCGACAAAACCAGGGATCAAT
>CAZWZR010000250.1:0-2393 GCA_964638365.1 uncultured Thermotogae bacterium
ACTCCCTTACCAATTACGACGAGGTGGGCGACGTGGAGATGGTTACCGACTCCTCCGTTTACCAAAACCCATAACCCGTAAAGGGGATGGATTGGTGGAATATGGAAACGTCACCGGGAACTACGACTGAAAAAAGGGATGATAAGATGGTCGAGAATATACTGAGAGCTGTCTCCGGCAAAGGGAAGGTGTTCGTTCTCACCGGTGCCACTCACGTAAACAGGTTTACTCCAAGGCTAGTAGATGCAGGATACGAAAAGGTAGAGTTTGGAAAGAAGCGGAAAGAGGAGTTATTTGAAAAAGATAGCGGCAGGTTGGTGTTTCCGGAGAAGATGGAGTATTATCTGCGGAAAAGAATCCAGCACGATAAAGATTTACTCCGGGATATTGAAGACCCCGAATGGGAGAAGGCCTTATCAAAAGTAATTGAGAGCTTCGAGGACGTTCTAGCGAAGGTTAAAAAAGAAAGGTAATGTCAGCCTCTCAAAAACTCCGCGATCTGAAAGAATTACTTCAGGAGGCCGGACTGATGGAGGAAATTGGAAAAAGACTTTTTCCCTGGGATAAACAAGGCTCTAAACCGATTAAAGTAAAGATATCGCTTGAATCGAGCTATCCCCGCCCACAGAGTGGATCATTACGCCCGATTCATGGCTTTGCCACCGCGATTTCTCACTAACTACAAACAAACGCATTCATCCCCGACCACAGGACGGGGTATTCTGCGTGAGTTAGTAAAAATGCACAAAACGGCAGCTAAAAATGCATAGGTGATTATTCTATGAATGATGAATTTGCCTTACCTTTAGAAGACCCTAAACCAGATGTTGAAGAGTTCAAAAAGGTAATTTTGAGAGAGAAATCGCCTAGGAGGGTACATTTTGCTGAGCTCTTATTCGATGCTGGGTCTATGAAATATTTGCTAGAGGAATACCTTGGACGGGAATGGGTTAAACCTAAAGAGGCAGAAGATCGCGAATCAATGAAGGCTTATTTGGATAATATAATAGAGCTTTGGTACAGGTTCGGCTACGATTACCTTTGGGCAAGTGGGGACACAATCTGGGTAGGGAAAGAGGATATACCTATCTTTCCTGGGAATTGGATAACCACTTCGGATGCGGATCAATCAGAGGGTAACAGAACATGGGCAAACGAGAACGAAGGTTTGATAAATAGCTGGGAAGAATTTGAAGAATATCCTTGGCCTTCAGTAGATGAAATTTCATTATGGCCCTATGAATATTTGTCCAATAATTTGCCTGAGGGAATGGGGCTGTTTGTTTGTTTTACCCAAGGGTTTTTTGAAAATCTGACAAATGTAATAGTGGGATATAAACCTCTTTCTCGGATGTTGTATAAAAAAACGGATTTATTAAAGGCCATTTCCGATAGAGTGGGCGAAACCATTTTATCTCTTTACCAACGTATCATGGACCTACCTAAGGTCCATGGTTTTTTTCAGGGAGATGATATGGGGTTTAAGACCTCAACGCTTGTTTCCCCCGAACATTTAAGAGAATACATTTTGCCCTGGCATAAAAAACTCGCACACCTAGCCCATCAGAACGATCTGCTGTATTTCCTTCACACATGCGGTACCAAGGAGCCAATAATCGATGACTTAATTGATGACATTGGTGTAGATGCTATTCACTCTTTTGAAGAGCAGATTAAACCAGTTACGGATTTTTACGAAGAATACGGCGACCGAGTTGGGGTATTAGGGGGGGTAGATATGAATAAATTAGCTCGTTTGTCTGAAAAGGAACTACGAGAATATGTGAGAAGTGTGTTAGACACTTGTATGGCTTCCGGTGGCTACGCCCTTGGTACTGGTAACTCTGTGTCTGATTATATTCCAATGGATAATTATTTGGCAATGCTGGACGAGGGAATTAAATGGGAACCATGATGCGAACATAAAGGATAAATGGTTGGTTGTATCCCAAAAAAGGGCTCCCAATGTCAAGCGTGAAATCTTGTTTTTGTAGTTTTTCAGGCAATCACTCCTCGATGGTCCTTTGGTTACAGGTCAGAACCGTTAAAACGTACTAATATCCCTTCGTGCTCTAAAGCTACACAATTATGGTTCATCCCCGGATGAGAGTTCTCAATAAATCCTACGGACTCAATATTGGATCACTGTACGCCTAATCTCGCCCGGACTTCTATTCCAATAATCTTCAAATCTACCCAATTTGGTTAGTTTTTCCATTTATTCTATAATCGCAGTGGTCAAAGAGGCGAAACGACAACCGGCGTGGATTAACCGGTGAAGTTTTCGTGGATAAAATGCTTGAGGTGCTGCTAAATAGAGCGGAGATTACTCCGTGAAACAATAAATGCCCTTATTTGTTATTTAAACTTTCCAGTCCCACTAGTTAAGTGCC
>CAZWZR010000251.1:0-2362 GCA_964638365.1 uncultured Thermotogae bacterium
GAAGAGGACTGAATCTCCCAGGTAGGCGGGGTATTCAACTGTAAACTCTCCCGCTGTTGGATTTGAAGGAATCGAGTACTTTGTCGGTGCCACCGGAGAACCCGGTCTATAACTCTGAGGTACACCCGAACGATACTGGCAAATATGCCGAACCCAGGGGGTTATCGTGTCAACTGCGGACGGTAGATATGACAGACAGGTGATTTTGTCCAGCTGGGACAGGAGGGCACAGAATGAACTGGGAAGCTCGGATGTCGCAGTTGTGGGATGCGGGGCTCTCGGGACCCATACGGTCGATTACCTGGCGAGAGCCGGCGTCGGCAGTATATCGATAGTTGATCGGGACTATATCGAGCTTACCAATCTCCAGCGCACGACGCTCTTTTCCGAATCGGACCTGGGAAGATCAAAGGCGCTCGTCGCCAGGGAGAAGATAGGGGAGATAAACTCCGAAGTTGAGGTAGAGGTTTTGTCGACTGATTTAAACCCGGCAAACGCCCGGAAAATACTGGGTGGTCACGACCTCATTCTCGACTGTACGGACAATCTGCTGACGAGATATTTGATAAACGATTTCTCGGTCAGGTACTCGATTCCATGGATTTATGCCGCGGTAATTGAATCACAGGGGATGACGATGAATATCGTTCCGGATGAAGGGCCCTGTTTTCGCTGCCTCTTTCCGGAACGTCCTCCGCCGGGAGCGCTTCCCACATGTGATACCGTTGGAGTAATGAATACTGTTCCTCCTGTTATCTCCTCAGTTCAGGTCACAGAAGCGGTGAAATATTTGACTCAAAGGGACTTGGAGGCGGGAAATCTGTGTACGTTTGACGCCGGGACACGAGAATTTTCAACTGTAAAGATCTAAAAGAGCGATAATTGTCCTTGCTGCGGCGAGGAGGAATTCGAGTTTTTGAACTCCGAAGTCAGGCAGACTACGACCTCCGTCTGCGGTAGAGAGGCCGTGCAAATAAATCCCCATATGGAAGAAGAAATGAACCTGGAAGAACTCGGTCGAAACCTCCGGAGCGTGGAAAATCTGAAGATCGGCAGTGTCCTGCTGCGTTTCGAAAGCGACGGTTATAAAATGACTGTCTTCAAAGATGGCAGAGCCATTATCGAAGGGACGGAGGATGAAAGCGTAGCGAGGAGCATTTATTCGAGATATATAGGGAATTGACCAAGTTTGCTCGAGAGGTCCGGAGATTTAGCCGGAGTTTCTGTTTTCAAATAAAGGGTACACCCCACCAACGGGCGGGGTGAATGAGGTTATTCCATTAATTAAAGTACCCATGCTTCATCCAGTCCGGTTAGATCTTTTCCAGTGCCCGAGTCAAATCTGCTTTGATATCGGACGGGTTTTCTATCCCCACGCTTAGCCGAAGCATATCGTCGGTAATACCTGCCGTCTTTTTTCTCCTGGCTGAGCTGTTGGTGCGTGGTGCTGGAAGAATGGATTATCAGGGATTTGGCGTTGCCGACGTCTGCCAGGTCGGTAAGATTCGGAAAATCCCCTTAGTTCCACTCGAAGTTGCCGAAATCGACCACAGCTCCGCCGGTCGGGGTGCCGTGGCCGTTGATCCACTTTGTGGTGGAGTGCCAGTTTCCATCCTCCCCGTGCTCACTCTTCGTTTTCCAATTAAAAGTCGGTTCTACTTAGCTGACAACGGTACCCTCGATTCTGACTTCCGCTTTTTTATTGGTTGGATCGCTTGATTCTATCCAAACAGCTCGTCTAAATGGCCCCACTCCTTCTGGTCCGTGTGCCGTCGGATCGAAAAATACCCTCAGGATTGCCTCATCACCAGGCTCTATGGTTTGAGACCAGATGATGTTATTGGGATGCATGCCGAATTTCTTACTTTTATCACTCTTATAAACTAGCTGTGCTTTCGTACAACCACAGGAAGTCTTGATGGAGTTGATCTTCAGGACGGACTCGCCCCGGTTTTCCAGCGTGAACTCCCTTTCCAGAATACCTCCTTTGTAGGGAACGTTTCCCAGCTCGTATTCGCTAGGCCGTACCGCAATTGCTCCCGCCGCGCTCCCGTGGTTCCCGAAGACAAATAGGAAGAGGAGTGCCGCCGTTAGCCCGGCTAAAGCTAAAGTTCCACTGATATAAAGAGTTTTTTTCGAAATATTCATCTTAACCTCCTAGTCTAAAATATTGAAAGTGTTGTTTCCCTTAAAATAGCCAGATCAGAATACCCAGTCCAAGTCCTATCATGATCAGTCCAGTAACCAGTTTTATCTCCCGTTTTTTGTCGGCCTGCCATCTGCTCAGCCGACGAGCCGCTCTTTTGTTGGTGATGGCAAGCAAAATTGCAATGAGCGGAACTACGAAGGCGAGGTTATAGAG
>CAZWZR010000252.1:0-2360 GCA_964638365.1 uncultured Thermotogae bacterium
TCCTGAACGGTTTCCAAAGCTATAAATTCATTTTACGCAGTTGTTTCTACACTATCCGGTGTCACGGATCAAACAAAGATAGACGGGGGCCTAGTAGCTCTATTACCGGGTCATCCCCGTCAATTAAGTCTTCGCAGTGTTTAAGCCTCTTCCGGATCGACCTCCGCGATAGCTTGCCTGCAGACCCCTTCGTTACTCACGTTTGCCCCTGTCCATCCTGCATTAAAAATTAGAATGGCAAAGCTGATAGGTATGAAATAAGGTCGCGCGGCGACTAGACCGGCACTTAAACCGGCCGCAAGCGACCCCCCGACTGCGATTAAGATCGTTGGAGCACAGCAGGCAAATCCAGTCAAGAGACTGGGGATTGCGGCGAAGAAGCTCCGAACTGAATCGACTGAATTCGAGCTCTGCCCCCGAAACAGCTCGTAGAACCCCATTGAGAGGTTAATCCCCACCAGACCACCCAGAAATCCTCCAAGCAGTAGGTTAGGGACGGCAAGTTTTATCATCAGCCTAGGGGTAAGATAGACGGCCGCGATGGGTTCCCAGATGAAAGTCACTCTTGTCTTGAATATCTTTTCCGCCCAGCCGTTGACTAATTCTATAGATGGTATTGCTGTTTGAAGGGAAAGATCCACGCTGGAAAAATAAACTATATGTTGAATTGAAAATAGGTATAGACCCGTAAAGAGCAAGCCAAGGAGAACCGCGCTGGCTGCGTATTTCCCTGAAGAAAACACGGTTCTTATTCCTGCCCATGCCCTCGTTTTAATCCAATTTAGGCCTGCTACCAGTGGCTCTAACATCTTTCTCACCAGAGGGTAGTTAGACTTCCAGAACTCTTGTATCAGGGTAAAAAGAGTACCAGGAAAACCACATAGCATCGAAGAAGGGGACCGGCTGTAGCTTTTGGTTCGACAGCGGACCCTCCACTGGCTCCCCGGTCATTTCCCATATGGTTCCGTCAGTCTGGCTCACGAGATTGCCATCTTCTTTGACAAACTTCTTTGTTTCCCCGCCTACTTTTCGGGAAAAGGCACGAACTACGTCGAGAGACTCCTCGTGAACGATCAGTATGGGCGTACCGCCCAGTTCCGTCTGCGCCAATCCCGTGGATCGGAATTCGGCTTTTGGGACCGCCAGAGCACAGTCCTTTACCTTGACCCCGACAACTACCTTTTTGTCCTGGAAACTGTCACTTGCGTCAATAACACCGTACATCGGCTGGCCCTGTTGATAATACGTGTTATCCTTCCGGTAGGACCCGTAAGGGTCATTGCCGTAGGACCGGATATAACCGGTATCGCTGGTGAGAACGGTAGTATCGGGGTGCTTGTCCTTCCAGCGACCCCAGGTGGTCCACAGTACCGGAAAGAAATCCAGACGGTCTCCCATATGTGGTCCCTGAACGGACCGCCCGAGAATCTGAGGCCAGTAACTGTCAGTTCCGGTGGCTCGGTCGTACATTACCAGGTTGCTGTTTAATAACTTTCCGGAGGTTCCAAACTCGCTCCTCTTTCCTGCCACTTTCCCTTTATAGCCAATTGCGGTGCCCGTCAGGGGACAGTAAGTTACGGAAAGCTGGTCTCCACTGATCTTCTCGTTCACGATTTCGTGCCATACCATAACTATCTGAGGGTAGGCGATCTTTGTGCCGGCGTAATTTAATCCGAAAACAACGGAGTCATCCTTCAGTAAATCACCAAGGGTTTCGTCTGCTTCCTCCGCGGTAACGTATACTGGATCGTCTATGGAGGGTATTCCGTCGGGGGGAACACCTCCGCTTCTAACTTTATTTGCGAAAGTTTTAAGTTTGTCCTCACCTATGAGGCAACCAGAAGGAGCGTTGGTTTCATCCTGGCCTAAAGCGGTGATCCCGCCTGTCAGGAGACTAACCCCGATGAGACCTGTCGATTTCACGAAATCCCTTCTCGTAACTTTCTCGGTCATAACAATCCCTCCATAAAAGTCTACAAATTTACTCTACTTATTTATACGTCCTGAGTGAGCCCTTTAAAAGGTCGATTTTACCGGCAATAGCTGAGAATGACCTGAGGTAAGCCCGAGACTTCCTCGGCAATTGCTGGTGAGCCGATATTTGTAATTGAGAGTCGATATGTTATATGATGAAGTAACGCTTAATCGAAAGTTGTTCAACATGGGTTTATCTGGCTTGCGGGCGATAAAGGTTGCTCAATAGGCTTCCTATATACACGATTACACGGCAGCCTAGCCAGAAATGAAAACTTTCGGTATACATGGGGAAAGTTCTTATAAATCTCGTTTAAAAAAGGGGGGGTGAGGAAAGAAAGCTCACACTTTCGTAGCAGCTAGGTGCCGACGTCCACAAGCAAACC
>CAZWZR010000253.1:0-2277 GCA_964638365.1 uncultured Thermotogae bacterium
TACTTCTTCCTTTTCCTGATCTTCTCCCTGGTTATTCTCTTTCATAAATATCACCGTTAAATTGAGAATTAACTACATTTACAAGCTTCGAATCCGAATTATTAGATTATGATAATAAAGGCAAAAGTTCGGTGCAATCGATTAGCGCCGCGTTTATGGGTCAAGTTATAAGTTTTAGGAAAGTCCTTTGATTTTCTTATTCCGGAGTCGGCCCGGCGAGTGGTGCATCCTTTGTTTCCCTGCCGTATGATGCCCCCAGATAGAGGACGCTATTGATCAGACCGATATGGCTGAAGGCCTGGGGAAAGTTACCCAGCTGCTTCCCGGTAGAGGGGTCGATCTCCTCCGCCAGCAGTCCCACCGGGTTGGTGTATTCGATCAGGTTTTCCAGGTAATCTTCCGCTTCTTCTTCCCGACCAGCCGAGGTTAAAGCCCTGACAAGCCAGAATGAGCAAAGCAGAAAAGCCCCTTCGTCGCCCTCCAGACCGTCGTCGCCGTCGTAGCGGTAAACGAGGCCCTCTTCGGAAGTCAGACCTTCTATGGTCGTATCGATCGTGTTTTCCACACGAGGATCTTCCGGCGGTAGAAATTCTAAGAGTGGAATCAGCAGGCTGGTCGCATCCAGGTTTTCGCTCCCGAAAGATTGTACGAAGGAACCAATCTCCTCGCTGTAGCCGCGCTCCAGTATCGCTTTTCGAACATTGATCCGCTCCTCTTTCCAGCTATCGAACGGGCCTTCGTAATTCCAGCTCTCCCCGATCTTTATCCCCCTGCCCAGGGCAACCCAGCACATCAACTTCGAGTACAGGAAGTGCTGGTTCTCGCCCCGCACCTCCCAGATCCCGGCGTCTTTTTCTTCCCAGACTTCCGCAACGTGATCTACCACCCGGCGAATGAAGCGCCAGTCCCCGTCCTTGATCTCTTCGCCGTAACTGGGACAGGTCTCGTAGAAAGCGTTGACGAGTTCACCGTAAATATCGAGCTGTTTCTGACTCGAGGCCGCGTTGCCAATCCTGACAGGAGCTGAACCCCTGTAACCGGATAAATGTTTCAGTTTTTCCTCTCTCAAATTCGTCTCGCCGTGTAGGCTATACATTATTTGCAGGTCGGAGGGGTCGCCATAGGCCCGGCTGAGCTTCCTTAACCATCCGAAAAAGCTTTTCGCCTCCTTCTCGTGACCCAGGTGGAAAAGGGACTGGATCGTCATGGAGGCGTCCCGGATCCAGGCAAAGCGGTAGTCCCAGTTTCTGATTCCGCCGATATCCTCCGGCAGAGAGGTCGTTGGAGCCGCCGCGATCGCTCCCGTTTCGGTATGCGTCAGCAGTTTCAAAACTAGGCCCGCCCTGACCGTGAACTCGTGCCAGGGCCCGTGAAAGGCGCAGGTTCCTTCGCCGCAGGAATGAGCCCACCCTTCCCAGAAGTCCTTCGTCCGACTCAGCGTCGCAGGGTAATCGAAGTCCTTTTCCAGGTCCTCTCCGTAAGTTAGCGAGAACCAGTATTCCTCGCCTCCTTTCACTTCGAAGCTACCTCTGGTGGAATCCTTATTTAAGTTCAATTGACTCGGAGACTGGAGTTTTAATTCTGTCCCCTCCGAGATGGCTCTGATGCCCTTCGAGGTTTCCGATATCCTGGGGTCCTTACGAGCGTAATCGAATCGAGGGCTAAAAGCGACTTCGGTTTCTACGGACCCTTCTATCCCTTTAACCTTCCTGATTATCGCCTCCTCTCCCGGAGATTCGTCCGAATATAGCGGCATATAATCCGTTAAAACTACCTTTCCGCCCTTAGTTTCGAAGCTGGTCTTCAGGATGTTGGTTTTCGGCACGTATTCCTGATCGGATTCGAAGGACCCCGCAGGGTTGATAGAGAAGTGTCCCCCTTTCTCCGAGTCCAGAATCCGGGCGAAGACGCTCGGTGATTCCAGATGCGGAGCGGGAAACCAGTCGACCGATCCGTTCTTCCCGACGAGAGCCACGGTCTCGAGATTGCCGACGATTGCGTAATCGCCGATATCCAGGTACGAGTCCGCTCCCATTAGAACCTCCTGGTAGAAGTCATGGTGATTTGAAATGACATCCAGAATCTAACCTCCGCGATACTCCACTAACGGAACCCTGTTCTCGGAGGCCTTCTTGACTACCTTGCTCAGCGCCGGATGTACGTAAATGCTTGAGGCCAGCGCCTCGATTCCGAGGTCGTTTTCCATGGCAATCACTATCTCCTGAATCAGTATGGAAGCCTCCGGACCGACGATACCTGCCCCGAGTATCTCCCCGT
>CAZWZR010000254.1:0-2267 GCA_964638365.1 uncultured Thermotogae bacterium
AATGGAGCCGCTATTCCAGTGGATGGTGGTAGCAGCAGGTCCAACCTGTAGTTGCAAGATCGGAAGACCCCTGCGGTTTTTGCGAACTTCTGAGTTGCCATTTAACTGGCAGGGGTTATACTGATTGATCCTGTCAAAAAGTAAATATGATTACTGGTTAGCCCAGGTTAAATCTTTTGAAGATTACGGTGCCCGACGGACCATAAGGAGCAGGTTTTGTAATAAATCAATCCTGCAACCAGTCCTTCAATTCGGGCAGAGTGAGTGTGTTGAGCAGGTCATCCGGTTCGCACCAGCCGCGGCGAGCCAGGTATACCCCGTATTCCATAAAATCCAGATGGCTGACCCTGTGGGAGTCCGTACCGATCGATAGCTTGATCTCGTTTTCCAGCGCCCGCTTGATCAACTTGTCGTGGAGATCCGTCCGGGAGGGAGAGGCGTTTATCTCCAGAGCAGTATCGGTTTCCCTGGCTCGAGAAAACACCTGGCTCCAATCCAGATCGAAGCTCCCTCGTTCACCGATCTTTCTCCCCGTCGGGTGGGCAACTATATCTACGTGCTCGTTTTCAATCGCTCGAACCAACCTTTCAGTCATTTTGCTTTCCGCCATGTCAAAACCCGAGTGGACTCCGGCCAGGACTATATCAAGTTTCTCCAGGGATTCTTCCGAAAGGTCAAGCGTTCCATCTTTTTGAACGTTGGCCTCAACCCCCGCAAAAAGCTGGAGGCCCTCCAGCTCCTCGTTCATTCGGCCTATCTCTTCAATGTGTTGATCGACGTCCTCGTCCGTCAGACCACCGACTATTCCGGCCGTTTCCGCGTGATCCGTCACCGTAAGGTAACTGTACCCTCGCTTCTGTGCCTGCTCCCCCAGGGTTTCCAGCGGTATCTCCCCGTCGCTGCTTCTATCACTGTGGCAGTGTAGGTCACCTTTAATCTCGTCCTTCTCGACCAGACGGGGTAAACGGTCGTTCTCCGCGACCCCTATCTCTCCCCTGGCCTCCCTCAATTCAGGCGGGATCCAGCTTAAGCCCAGCTTCTGATAAATCTCCGCTTCGTCGTCTCCTGAGACCTTTTCTTCGGAATCCTTGTCGAAGAGCCCATACTCGTTGAGCTTGTAGCCTCTCGCAATCGCTCGTTGCCTCATTCTTACGTTGTGTTGCTGGGAACCGGTAAAGTACTGCTTTGCGGCCCCGAGGCTCGCCCGGTCTACTATCCTCAGGTCAATTCGCAGACCCTCGTCCGTCCGTATCGAAGCCTTGGTATCACCTTTGCTGAGCACCTGATCAACCAAATCAAGAGCAGTGAAGGTATCCATGGCTTCTCCGCGGTCGCCCGTTGTCGCCAGAATATCTACGTCACCGACCTGGTACTTGCGCCTTCGCAGCGATCCGGCAAACCCGATATCGTCAAAGGAGCCGGACTCTTCCATCTGGTCCCTAATCTCAGTTGCCACCGGCATGACTTCGGATATATGGATCTTACCCTGGGACCTCCGGACTATCTCCAGACCTTTCATTATGTTCTTTTCCGATTTCGGCCCGAACCCTTTGATCTCCCTGATTCTTTGGTTTTCTCCCGCCTCTTCCAGCTCGTCCAGGGTGGTTACGTCGAGCTCCTCCCAGATCTTTTTCATTTTCTTCGGCCCCAGGTTCCTTACTTTCAGTAGAACCGGATCTATTGGAATTTCTTCCTTCAATTCCTCATGGTACTCCAGCTTGCCAGTTTCAAGTATTTCGGCGATCTTCTCCGCTATCTTTTCCCCGACCGAAGGGATTTCCTCGAGTTCACCCCTGGAATGGATTTCCTCCAGATCATCCGCGAGGGAATCAACTTGTCTGGCCGCCCTGCGATAGGCTCTTGGTTTGTATTCTACGCCTTTGATTTCCAGTAGATCGGCAACCTGGTTCAGGATTTCAGCTACCTGCTTTTCCGTAGACATCTTTTGGGTCCTCCTCCGAAATCAATTTTATCTCAATATACCGATCGAGGAAGAAATGTAATGCAAGTCATTGCGGCTTGACTCGCCAAAAAAACTGAAATGAATTTCTTTACGAGCTACTAAGTAGACTGATCGGACCGGTGAGCTCCTGAACCCGACCGAGGAAGAGATAAAAGCCCAGCAAATTACTCATTTGATTACACTAACTGGACCAAAGCCCTTAGACCCCGTCGATAACGGACGGTACCCGAAATGAGGACAAAAACCGAATTAATTCACGTCCCGGCGTCCCTCAAAAGCCTTCCCAAGGGTTGCCTTATCCATG